>CAJQNY010000216.1 GCA_905479805.1 uncultured Arenicella sp. | reverse complement strand
AATTATGCGTTTACGAGGATCTTGGGAATGGATACTGACTTCACACGGCAGCGTCAAACTGGCCACCAAAATAAGGATATTAAGATTGAGGTTTCTGAAGAGGCTCTTTGTAGGGAGCTTCCGGCCGGGGTAAGTAAAAGTTCTCATATTGGTAGAGCATTTTCAGTAACCAAGTTTATTAAAGACGGCGATAAAATTGATTTAGGAAACAGAGAATTAGAGGTGCTTCACCTGCCAGGCCACACACCAGACGCGATTGCGTTGATAGATAGACAACAGGGCCTGCTTTGGACGGGTGATAGTTATTATTCTGGGCCGATATGGTTATTCGCTCCGGAGACTGATCTTGATGCCTATGCCAAATCTATTGATCGCTTGATCGCTGAGCTACCAAATATAAAGGCACTGCTTCCCGCTCACAATACACCTTGGGTAGAGCCAGATGTTTTACCCAGAGTGGCGAAATATTTGAAGCTAATGCTTAAGGGAAAGAGTATTAAAGTGGATCAGGGTTATGGAATGATCGAACATAAGTTTGCGGAAGAGCCACAATTCTCGTTCTTGATGCGTGATGAAACACTACCCTATGAAAAACCGTGGCGATGAAATATTGCGGTTTGTTCATCGCTTGCTGAACGTTTGTATTTACGCTAAATGTTAGAGTGAATTATGACTGAGAATGAGGTCTTTTGGTCCTGTTCCAGTGCGGCAGATACGATTCGATCAGCTACTTTTTCAACTGAGACTAACTGCCCAGGCATTAGTTTTGCTAACGGCCCTAATATGAGGTCTAAAGGTAGGGGGGTTCCGTTGCGCGTGTATCGCCGCCCCGAAATTCCACCCGGTTGGATAACGGTAGCGTTGTGCTCATTTGACAGATCGGAGAATTTTGCAGCAGCCTCTAAACTCAAACGTTTACCTTTTGCATAGGCAAAAGAATCCTTTTGCATAGCGGCAGGCATTTTCGCACCGAGCAAAACCAGCCGTTTTATCCCAGCCTCACTCGCCGCTTGGATAGCGTTGACGTTACAGGTTCCGTTTGTGAAAAGTTGTTCTTCATAACTCTTCTTACTGAACGTGCGCAATGGGGCTGAGCCAACTAAGCAGATCATCACATCGCATGTTTGCAATAGCTCCATGTCAGGCGCGCTGGCATCTCCCTTCTTCCAACTCACTCTTTTGGCCCACTCCAGTTCGTGTAGCTGTTTTGGGAACCGCCCGCTGCGACTGACGGCGACGGCTTTAGCATTGGCCAACGACAGTCTTTCACATACTCTGGTACCGACGAAGCCGTTACCACCGTAGACGATGACTTTCGTTTTTTTAATTCCCATATTGCGCAAACTCCTAAAACAACAACTATGACTCTTATTCTATCAGCATCTATGTGTAGTATAGGCGACAATACATAAATGAATAAATAGTTATAATATTCGCCCACGTTTGATTCAGTGTGAGACTAAACAAAATGCCAAAGCCATTTATATTTAAGAGTGTTGCTACCACAACGTTTGGCACTGACGGCGCGTTGGAGTCACCGCTTATTTGTGGTCAACTCGGAATCCGTAAGCCATTAATTATCACGGATCAAGGAATAGTAAGCTGTGGCTTGTTGCAGCCGATAATGGAAAAATTTGCAGAACAGGAACTTGAGGCGACCGTGTTTGCAGATATTTGTGCCGACCCGCCTGAACAAAACATTTTCGATGCACTGAAAGCAGCTAAGTCAGCGGGTTGCGATGGGGTCATTGGTTTTGGCGGGGGTAGTTCCATGGATGTAGCGAAACTGCTGGCAATATTATTAAACTCTGAACAACCACTGCACGAAATGTATGGTGTTGAAATGATCACCGGAGCGCGCTTACCGCTTATTCAAATACCCACAACCTCAGGGACTGGGTCGGAAGCAACGGCTGTGGCAATTGTCACTACCGGTGAATCTACCAAAGCCGGTGTGGTTAGCCCAGTATTATTTGCGGACCACATTATTTTGGATCCGAATCTTACCCTCGGTCTGCCAAAGCACGTTACCGCCGCCACTGGGATTGATGCCATGGTGCATGCGATTGAGGCCTATACGAGCAAGCGACTAAAAAATCCGTTGTCGGATATAGTGGCTTTGAAAGCGCTTCGGTTGTTATCAGGGAATATCGAACAAGCGGTTAACCATGGTAATGACGTGGTCGCTCGTAGCGATATGTTGCTCGGGGCTATGCTTGCTGGCCAAGCCTTTGCGAATGCGCCGGTCGGGGCTGTACACGCATTGGCCTACCCCCTAGGTGGCACTTATCATATTCCGCATGGGTTGAGTAATTCACTCGTGTTGCCTCATGTCATCCGCTTCAATGCGCCTGAGTGTGCCGATATGTACTTGGAGATTGCAGAAAACCTAGCTGGCCTACATCGTCACGAACTGAACCGTAATAATGTTGGCGAAAACTTAGCGAACTATTTTTATAACATGGCGAAAGATCTAGGCTTACAAACTAGCCTTGCTGAGATGGGTATTGAAGAGTCCGCATTGAGTGATCTCGCAACGCAATCGCAGGATCAACAGCGTTTACTGATTAATAATCCACGAGAAGTTAATTTTGATGACGCCTTAAAGATTTATCAAGCGGCCTATCAATAATAAATTATGAACGAAAATAATACCGACAGAGATGACTATTATTATTTTTCAACCATCACCACACGATGGATGGACAATGACATTTATGGCCATGTGAACAACGTAACCTACTATAGTTACTTCGATACTGTTGCCAATCAGTATTTGATAGAGGAAGGTGGCTTAGACATTCAAACCGCTGAGATTGTTGGTTTTGTTGTCGCATCTAATTGTAATTATTTGAGCCCAATCGCCCACCCTGAATTGTTGAGCATCGGATTTCGAGTCAATAAATTGGGAAATTCATCAGTAGAATATGGTATCGGAATTTTTTGTGAAGGAGAACAAAAGGCCGCTGCTTATGGCACGTTTACTCATGTGTTTGTAAACAGAGCGAGCAATAAATCGGCGCCCATTCCCACAACCATCCGCGAGGCATTGGAAGCAGCGCTGATCAAAGAATAAATAGTTTCTAAATAAACCACCGAATTTAATAGAGGAAAAAGTATGTCCACACAACTAACGAGTGAAAATCTCCAACAAGGAGTCGGCGAAGAAGCCGGTGTGTCTGATTGGTTTGAAGTAACACAGGAAAACGTAAATTTATTTGCTGATGTTACCCTAGATCATCAGTTTATTCATATTGATCCTGACAAGGCAGCACAGACGCCTTTTGGTGGAACCATTGCGCATGGCTTTCTGTCTCTATCAATGTTATCGCATTTTGCTGAAACGGGGTTCTCTAAAGATTTCAGCAATGCAGTGATGGGTGTGAATTACGGTTTTGATAAGGTGCGTTTTATTAATCCTGTGCGCGTTGGTTCCAAGATCCGCGGGCGGTCTACATTAATGGAAGCGACAGAGAAATCACCTGGACAATTTTTGTTTAAGCACGGCGTGACAGTCGAAATCGATGGAGTGGAGAAACCTGCATTAATGGCCGAGTGGCTGACCATGATAGTGACTGGCTAGCACTCGAGCAAATATCACAGGTATTGTGTATTTGAGGCTCAGGTACACCACACAAATTAATAAAAGTATTTTAAGAGGAAATAAGAATGACAATTCGTTTTGATGATCAAGTAGTAATCGTAACTGGTTCTGGGAATGGTTTAGGCCGTAGCCATGCGCTAGCATTTGCAGAGCGCGGTGCCAAAGTTGTTATCAACGATTTAGGTGGCGCGAGAGATGGCACGGGTGCCTCCAGCGAAGCAGCGCAAGAAGTTGTTGATTTGATCCGTAGTAACGGAGGCGAGGCAATTGCTAACGGTGCCAATGTAACTAACTACGAAGAAGTAGAAACCATGGTTGCACAAACGATGAGCGAATGGGGGCGGGTGGATGTATTGGTGAACAATGCTGGCATCTTACGTGACAAGTCATTCGTGAAAGGCACACTTGAAGATTTCAAGTTGGTATTGGATGTGCACTTGATGGGCAGCGTGAACTGCACTAAAGCTGTCTGGGATACAATGCGCGAGCAGAATTATGGTCGTGTGGTCATGACCACCTCTTCAAGCGGGATGTACGGAAACTTTGGTCAAACCAATTATGGCTCAGCCAAAATGGCGGTACTTGGGTTTATGAATACGCTTGTTTTGGAGGGCGCCAAGTATGGAATTCACATAAACGCACTTTCGCCAACAGCCGGTACGCGTATGCTTGAAGATATTGTGCCGGACAAGAATGTCTTTGACCTTATGTCGGTAGAGGCCGTTTCAGCAGGATTGCTTACTCTATGTGATAAAGATGCCCCGAATCGCCAAATTTTATGTGCAGGCGCAGGTGGTTATGCGGCGACACATATTCGCGAGACCGATGGTATTTATCTGCCACCAGAAGATCAGACGCCTGAAAACGTACGTGCCAATATGGATAAAATTAATAACGCCGATGATGCGCAAATGTTTACCATGGGCGGCGAGCAAACTAATAAATTTGTAGCCAAAGCTTTGAAACACTTTGGTGTAGAGCTACCCAGTAGTTAGTAAGCTTCAAAACAAAGTAAAAACGCCGGCATTTGCCGGCGTTTTTTATTGGCGATTTTATCCCTTTTGAGCCGAGCCCACCTTTGATTGGTTTTGGCGTCCTAGCGTGGTGGATATCTCCTGACCCACGGAAATCATTTTTTCGAGGTCGACGCCCGTGTCAATGCCCAAACCTTTAAGCAGATAAAGAACATCTTCAGTGGCCACATTGCCTGAAGCACCTTTGGCATAGGGGCAGCCACCGAGGCCTGCCACTGAGCTATCGATGGTGACAACACCTAACTGTAAGGCTGCGTAAATATTAGCCAGTGCTTGCCCGTAGGTGTCGTGGCAATGCAGCGCGAGGTTTTCTACAGGGACATGTAACATTACTGCTTCAAGCATTTTTATAATACTGGCTGGTGTGCCGACACCGACAGTATCCCCTAATGATATTTCGTAGCAGCCCATGTCGTAGAGCTCCTTTGCTACCTTCGCCACGTCACTAGCATCAACTTCTCCTTGGTATGGGCAGCCCACTACGCAAGAGACATAGGCACGCACCTTTAATTCATTTGCCGTGGCTTCTTTGATGACAGGTTCGAAGCGCTGTAAACTTTCTTCAATACTGCAATTAATATTTTTTTGAGAGAATTGCTCAGATGCCGCGCCAAATACGGCCACCTCGTCTACTGCGGCCTGCATGGCTAACTCTAGCCCCTTCATATTGGGAGTTAACGCCGAGTAGATGATACCAGGTGTCCGTTCAATCAAACCTAGAACTTCATCACTACTGGCCATTTGTGGCACCCACTTAGGCGATACAAAACTGCCGGCTTCGATCATTTTTAAACCAGTTGTTGAGAGCTGGTTAATCAGTTCGACTTTATCCGTGACGCTTAGTGGCTGTTTTTCATTTTGAAGACCGTCACGAGGCCCCACCTCATAGATGGTTACTGCGTCTGGCAGATTATCAGATTGTGAGACTTGAGTATCAGGCATGACTTATTCCGAGCCGGGCTCACTTGAGCTAAAACTCAAAAGAGCGGCACCACCGTCGACTAATTCACCCGCCGCACAAAATAACTCATCTACAACCCCATCTGAGGGTGCTGAGATAGTATGTTGCATCTTCATTGCTTCCATTATTACCAGAGCGTCACCTTCTTTGACCTCTGCTCCGGCACTGATCAAAACATCTATGACGGTGCCGTTCATGGGCGCACTAAAGTTGTTATCTGATTGTCCGTCGTCCGCTTCGCCATAATCAATACGGGGAGCGTGAAAATCGAGTGCTCCGGTTTCCATAAATAGTGTGAAATGAGAATCAGTCGGCATAACCAACGCGCTTAAGCTATGACCATTAATTTCCGCGACTATTCGATTATCTTTTAAATATGCTCGGCTGGTATAGGTGCTGTTATGCACCTCTAGGATAAAGTGTTGCCATTCTCCTTGAGGTGGAACTTCATTGAGCTGTTCCATCACCACATCGTAGTGCTCGTCATTCGCTACGATTCCGCCAATCTTGACGTTGGGTTGGTTCATCCGCCAACCTTGTAAAGAATTCCAAGGAGAGAATGGATCGTTTGGCGCGCTGAAATCACCTAGTTTTTGATTGCGATCTAAGCGTAGATATAGACAAGCCAAGGGCAGGGCAATATCAAGGTTAATATTCGGCTTCTTAAAAATGGAGTCATGATGCTTTTCTAGAAAACCAGTATCTAAATCAGCTTGCTTAAATGGTTCGCTGCACGCTAAGTCGTAGAGGAATTGGATATTATTGGTTACGCCACTAATCCGATACTCTGATAATGCGTTGGCTAATCGCGAGAGGGCACGGTCTCGGTTTTCATCCCAAACAATAAGCTTGGATATCATGGGGTCATAATATGGGCTTACATCATCACCCTGACTAACCCCAGTGTCGATTCTCACGTGAGCATTTTCTTCTGGCATTGCGACGTGATCAAGTCGCCCACTAGTAGGCAAGAATTCGTTATTAGGGTCTTCGGCATAAATCCGTGCCTCGAATGCGTGGCCGGTCATGGTTAATTCATGCTGTTGCAAAGGCAGGGGCATGCCAGCTGCAACTTGTAACTGCCAATCAACAAGGTCCTGTCCGGTGATCATTTCCGTTACCGGGTGCTCAACTTGTAGGCGGGTATTCATTTCCATGAAATAAAACGAACCGTCGGCATCAAGCAAGAACTCTACCGTACCGGCACCTTCATAATTGATGGCCTTTGCCGCTTGAACAGCCGTTTCGCCCATTTGCTCACGTAAACCAGAGGGCATGTTTGGCGCGGGTGCTTCCTCAATGATTTTCTGATGGCGTCGTTGAATCGAACAGTCGCGTTCAAACAAGTAAACACCGTTGCCATGTTGGTCACAAAAAACCTGAACTTCAACATGGCGGGGCTGAGTGAGATATTTCTCTACCAACATATCATCATTGCCGAAACTCGCCATGCACTCGATTTTTACGCTCCCCGTATTGATTATGGCGAAGCGGACGACGGACAATCAGATAACAACTTTAGTGCGCCCATGAACGGCACCGTCATAGATGTTTTGATC
>CAJQNY010000215.1 GCA_905479805.1 uncultured Arenicella sp. | reverse complement strand
GATCGATGAGATCGCTCATGCAAGCAGCTTGGATCCGCTGCAAATGCGCATTGACCTGATTACAGACGAGCCAAGTCGTGAGGTATTACGAGCTGTTCAGGAAATGTCTGGTTGGGGTAGAGACATGCAAGACGGTTATGCCCTCGGCGTTGGTTTTTCATTATCGTTTGGTGTGCCCACTGCTGAAGTCGTTGAAATTCAAATACAAGATGATCGAGTTAAGATTAATAATGTATGGGCCGCTGCTGATGTAGGCGTGGCTCTAGACCCGCGCAACATTCGAGCGCAAATAAGCGGTGGTATTAACTTTGGTTTGGCAGCGGCAATGATGGGCGAAATTAACATCGAGGATGGTCGTGTGCGTGAAACGAACTTCCATATGTTTAACTCAATTAGAATGAATCAAGCACCCGTCATAGAAGTTCGTGTTTTAGAAAACAGCGAAAAGATTCGAGGAATTGGTGAGCCGGGAGTACCACCCGCCGCACCCGCATTAGCCAATGCGATATTCGCAGCATCCGGCAAACGGATTCGTGAGCTCCCCTTGAATAAATACATCAAATTCGTTTGATCCAACTTACTTTTTCGAGAGAAAGATTAAAGGCCAGCTTCGAGCAAGACAGCTTCGAGCTGGTCTTTATTTGTGTTAGTCAGACGTTTAGCTTCACCGCTGGTTAGATGGCTCGCTCGTATAAATGAGCAGGTATTGGGTATAAATAATTAGCGACACAATAAATATTTTCGGCTATTTAACCCCTTTTCACTCTGATTTTCGATTAATGTAATAAGGAACAACGAAAATCAACAGACACTATGCCTAAATGGTTCTACAAGAAAATAGATGGTCTAACGAGTGATCAGGCTTTGCTCAAGGTATTTAGCCGTGGCCAGACAGACGCATTCGACCGCTTATATACGCGACACAAGCGAGGGTTGTTCCTGTTTATATTCAGGCAGTGTCAGAACAGAGCAATAGCTGAAGAAATTGCACATGACACATGGTTAGCTGTGATAACGCAGGCCTCTCAATACAAATCAAAGGCAAAATTCTCCACTTGGCTATTTAAGATTGCTCACAATCGGCTCGTAGACCATTGGCGTAAACACGGAAATGCAAGCCATGTGCTCTTAGACGAGGTTAGTGACTTCCTCATCTCTAAAGATTCATCTGCCGAGGAAATTCAGACCCTAAAGGGAATACTGGAAAGCCTGGAACAACTTCCACCTGAACAAACCGAGGTTGTCCTTCTGCGTATTGAAGGCTTTTCTTACGCGGAAATTTCAAACATCACCAATACCAAACAAGAAACTGTCAAAAGTAGACTCCGCTATGCCAACAAAAGCCTACGCGGAATCTCGGAGGCACAAGCATGACCGAACAACAGATTAAGGCGCTTTCCCGAACTCTGAAAGAATCCGCCTCTAATATCGATACCAATACACCTGCATTAGATGGGAAGATTCTAAACGCCGCTCAACTTAAAGCGACTGAGTCACCTGGCACCGATGGCACGCCAAGCAGTGCCTTCGGTCTCGCATACGCTAATTTTGTTAAACCCCTTTTTGCAGCAAATAATCTGTCAAGTGCAACGTTCTCAGTAGTTTTCACTGTTATCGTTTTTATTACACTCGCTAAAATGGTGGAAGTTGATGACGCAGGGCTGCCTACATTATCTGCAGAAGCGCTTTCGTCATCCACCATTGAAACTCCATCGGATGCACCAAAGACGTCAACCGACGGTGTTCCTTCTTCAATTTCTAAACCTCTAGCCCCTATTCAGGAGCCGGTTCGATCGTTTGGAAACAACGACTCGATTTTGATTACGATGCCGCTGCCCAGTGTTGAACAAATAATAGATGATATGAACTTCGAGATTGCGGCTGACCGCTCACTGGTAAAAAACGCGCTTGCAGTAGCCATGGTTGACATCAACCAAATGATTCAACAAGGAAATCTTAATGACGCCAGTAGGCGCTATGAGCGATTAAGGCAAAGTTGCCGAATATGTGAACTCCCCGATTCGTTGGAAGTCCTAGCACTAAGTACAAAAGGAACTCCTAACACTATCTAGGTAGGTCTTTCAAACCCGCCGCAATTCAAGCAATCTAACCGCCGATTTATTCGGCCCACTGGAGATATGTATGACTACGCTTCAACGTATTACTGTGCCCATGATAAATGCAATATTCATCACCTTATGCTTACTCTATCTCATGTTCTTATTAATCAAGAGCGACGAACCTGAATTAAAGCTCGTTGAACGAAGAGAGCTCCCACCAATTGTCTATGTAGACGAAGAAAGTCAGTTAATACAAAAATTCACTCGTCCAGCTAAAGTCATCGACGTAGACGAAAAACCTGCGCCCTTAATTGATGATACGCCAATCAATATTGCCTCAATTGAAGGGATCACAGGCATTGCTTATAGGCCTCCAATGGGGGTGGAGACGATAAGCAATGTAATCGACAATCAACTTGTCCTAGCGCTGCAATACCCGCCACAATACCCTGCTGGAGCAATCGCTCGTGAAATTGAAGGCTTTGTTGTTGTCGGGTTCAGTGTCAATGAAGTTGGCGCCGTCTACTCTCCCTACATCATCGAGTCTGAACCCGGGAAGGTGTTTGATAAGTCAGCTCTAAAAGCCATATCTAAGTTTAGGTACAAGGCCCGAGTTATAGGGGGAAAAACTGTTAGCACTGATGGCCAACGTTATATGTTTACCTTCCGACTGGACGACTGAGCCCTAGGCAAAGTTGACAATGGTTACCGTAAACTCTGGTTAAGCTAATACAGTAACTCACTCTTTCTCAATTTGCAGAGATGAAGTAGAGTGATTTATCTAAGCATCTCTAGATATCGTCTCGCCCCATCATTGGAGTTTCTGCATTAGATGCCGGGCAATAAAAAGGATCGTTATCATGCGCGGCATGATAACGATACTTTTTATCTCCTACCGCAAACACTATTAACGATCCTCTAACCTGCGCCTGGGTGTAGTGCATCCCGGGCTTTGGGCAGCCCACAGCACCCGATCTCCAGGTGACGGGAGTAATACTTACCAGTTTCACTTGGTTCGCTGATACAACACTCTCGCGCTCCATCAGATCACTGCGTGCGATTGTTATTAACTCTCTGTTATTCATACTATTAACCTTTGAGTTACTCTTTATTTCCTTTTCAACTACCTTATTTGGTTCTGGTGTATCCCTGGTAGGTTTGGTTGAAACAACCTCCTTACTTTCAGCCGATAATGCCGGCTCATCAGAACAGGACGCCACCATTAGTAACGCTAGCACACTAAAAAATACTTTGCGTTTTACTTTGAATATTTCAACTTGTTCCACGTTCAACTCCTCTGCTGAGCTTCGGTTAGATCTTATACACTATCGACTCTTCGATTGAGACTCTATCCAAGCATTGACGATATCTTCTAAAACAGATAAAGGCAAAGCCCCATTTTCGAGGAGTTTGTCATGAAACGCCCGCACATCAAATTGGTTGCCTAAGGCTGCCTCAGCTCTGCTGCGAAGTTCGCGAATTTTCATTTCACCTGTCTTATACGCAAGTGCCTGCCCCGGCCATGAGATGTAACGATCGATTTCGGCGGTGATATTATTTAAAGATAAACCTGAATTCTCCATCATATAATCGATAGCTTTCTGTCGAGTCCAGCCCTTACTGTGAATTCCAGTGTCCACCACTAAACGACAAGCCCGCCACATTTCGTACGAAAGTCGGCCGAAGTTGGTATATGGGTTTTGATAGAAGCCTGCTTCTAACCCCAGGCGCTCTGCATAAAGACCCCACCCTTCTGTAAACACAGTAAAACCACCGTAGCGTCTGAAATTAGGGATATCCAGCTCCTGTGATAATGCTATTTGGAGATGATGCCCTGGGACCGCTTCATGTAAGGATAAGGCTTCTAACTGAAATAACGGCCGTGTCTCTAAGAGAGTCGTATTAACAAAATAGAATCCCGCTCTAGTGCCATCTCCTGCGGGGCGTTGGTAATAGGCTGTGGTGGTCTTCTCAGCAATATCCAGTGGTATTTCCTTCAAACCGTAGGGAGTTCTCGGAAGCTTGCCAAATAATTTGGGGAGCTCGCCATCCATCTTTTTAGTAATGGCGGCCGTTACTTGCATCCGTTCCTCGGCTGTCTTGGGGTAAAAGTCTGGATTATCTCGCAAATAAATCAGCCATTCGGCAAAACTTCCAGAAAACTCGGCATCCTTCATTACCTCATGCATTTCTGCACGAATTCTCGCTACTTCTGATAAGCCTATTTTATGAACATCATCCGCCGATCTATCAGTCGTAGTGAATACTCCCACCCGGTGCTCGTAGTATTCAGCGCCCCCTGGCAAACTGTCTATACCCACCTTTTTTCGACACAAAGGAGCGTATTCGCGCACATAGAAGTCGTGAAATTTGGCAAATGCGGGAAGCACCTGTTTGGTAACTATCGACTCTGCACGCTTTCGATCAGTGTTAAAGTTATTAGAGCTGATGATCGCAGGCTTTGATTTAAAGGGACTCATGAAAGTACTATCATCTACATCGTCGACTAGATGTACCTCTATGGACTTTTCGTAGCCATCCATTGGTTCACAAGCCTGCACCCATCCAGCCGCTAATCCGGCTCGAATTCTCGCCGTTGATTTAGCCATATAGCTAGGAATCGCTGTCAAGCGGTCAATATAGCTTTGATAATCAGAGCGCGTAAAGAAGGGCAATCGCCCTACCATCGAAGTTAAGGATAGGTGAGGCCCACTTCGATTATTCATAATGAAGTACTTGCCCCCATAACGACTGCCAGCAATTTCGTTCTGGAGCTGCAGACCTAGTAAAGCGCTATTAATTTTATTGGCATCACTCAGATTTTTAGTGCCAATATCGTTAAGCCTCTCTAGATAGACTTCAGACGATGCTATCGATTTTTCATACGCCTCTAAGGAAGGGTCCGACAATTGGTCATCATAATTACGCACACCGAGACTGGTTGCAAAAGTGGGGTTTGAGCTAAGTGTATTACTCCAATGATCGTCCATTAATTCAACGAATTGTTGGTCCGGACTGAGTCCTTTAGAACCCGACGTTCCGCTAGCAAAAGCAGATTCAAGAGGAAGCACGAGGCATAGAACAGAAAGAGTAACCCTTAATGTAAATTCCCTGTATTGATATCTATGGAACGGTCGACGGTATTCCGCACATTTCCCTCTAGGGGCATGATCTCTGTGGTTGACGGCAATAGACATTTTCGAATCTCCGAATTTTGGTTGGAGATTAGTCTAACCCACCTTTTTTAGCGCTGCAAAGGGTCATCGCACAAACCCAAAACTTCTGAGATCCTTAAGGGCTTCGTGCGTTAAGAATGTCCGCAACCAATAAACAATAATCGAAAATGTTACTCACGAATCTAAATTCAGTTATCCGCGTAGTCGTAGTATTTAACGCGCATGCCCGTGCAGATATCCTTTTGCACTGTCACCTTTCTGCCATCTGCGGAATACTCTTCATCAATTTCAATCTCATTCGAGTCCAAAGAAATTGAGGTTGTGCTCTGGTTTAAACGATGTGCAACACAGCACTCTAAATCTTGCAGCTCCCGCAAAAGAGTCCGTTTTCCCATTCCATGCAATATATTTTCCAATTTTTGGAAAAGTGCATCATCACGCAATGATATTTTCATCCCTGTCATTGTTTCGACCGTCCGCGTTACTTGCGCCACTTCGCGCAACTCCGCAGGCTGCAGGACACGTGCATTTATACCTTCAAACATACTATAAGTCTCCCTATCCGATTCGTCATCCCCATAGCAAAACGGACAATCATTAAAAATTATTCTATACAACTTGTATCGCAAAGTTAATCACCCTTCTGGGTGAATTTTCGATGTTTTCGTATTTCGAGCTAAATTGATTTGCTATAGTTGCGTGTTATATTTCTACATCCAACGAGCCATAGCAGTGTCCCAAGTAAAACTACAACGCCGGGGTTTCCAATTAGGCGCAGCCAACCATGGGCAAGCTGCGCAAGCGTCTGACTTAAGACAAGAGTGGTTAAACGGCAATAGCATCCATCTCGCTGGGTTAGCAACTTCTTTGCTAAAGGGAAACACAAACAATATCGATCAATCCGCTAAACTCTATCTTGGAATTCTCGATGAGGTGGCGTGCGATGAATTATTCATGTCAGCACCCTATGAGAACAATCTAGAAGGGCGATTTGAAAGCCTTGGCAGCAGTTTCAATGAGGGTGAACCACAGGAAGTTGAAATGGTCGTTTTTGACGCTTTAGAGCAAGAGAAAACAGTTGCTGAAGATCTTTGGGTAAAAGTGTCATGGCTGTCATTTCATGACGAAGACTCATCATTGAGGTTTCGATTTTCATTCGGCGAAGACCATATTGAAGATGTTGCTGCTGATCCGCTTCGACAGCATTACGCAGCGTTGCTTACCGATTCAATATTCCCCGAATCCAAGATCATTACAGACAACCCTGCGCTTGTTGATAAATTAACCCAAGCCTTGGATAAATCTACTTATCGCTTTGTAGAACGAATAGTGTATTTTAATGCTCCCAATGGGGGCGCCTACCTACACCATGATTTGGAACGGGGGCATGCTGGAATTGTCTACGCACAACTGAGCGGCAGCACTTACTGGATTGCCCTGCCAAAACAAGAATTAGTCGCGCAAATACGAGAATTTTGCGGCGATTGCGGCATGAATAATACTTGGCCTCCCAGCCTCAATCACGACATGCAAAAGGAGCTTGTCGCGTATTGTAATGAAGCATGCTCTTTAAGCGATGAACTTGACTCCTTTGCGAACTCCACAATCATTCACTTGATCAATGAAACTGAGTCCTTCGTTCAGCACCTTGCTGCCAACGGTTTCGCGACAACCGTCAATGCCGGCGATATGATGCTATTGCCTCAAGCCGATGAGAACACCTGCTGTTGGCATAGTGTATTTAACTTAGGCGAAGAGCATGGGCAGGCGCTGTCATTTGCCATTCGCACAGAC
>CAJQNY010000214.1 GCA_905479805.1 uncultured Arenicella sp. | reverse complement strand
CCATGCATACACCTGTTGCAGAAGCCAATTTTGCCAATACTTTGCTACGCAGAGTTCAGACCAATCCCGAACGAAGCGCATTAGTTTTTGAAGGAGAAACTCAAACTTATGGAGAGTTTGGAGATCGAATAAAGCGACAGGCCACTTTATTACGCGACAGCGGTGTGTGTATCGGCGACCGTGTCGCCTTTCTTGGTTTTAACCAGCCCGCATTTCTTGAGACCTTTTACGCCGTCACCGCAATAGGCGCTATTTTCGTACCCTTGAATTTTCGTCTAACCGCCGAAGAATTGACATTCATCATTAACGATGCGGGTGCACACACACTAGTCGCTGATGACCCTTGCCAAGCGGTAATTTCTCCAGCCAAAGATAATCTTTGTTGTCAGCAATATTTTTCGTGTGAGTCTAACAATGAAGGCTGGCGTTCATTGCTTGATGAACGCGCAGCGGCGGAACCGATCAATAAGAGCGTTCAAGTTGGCCAGCATGATGTCGCTATCATTATGTACACATCGGGTACCACAGGCCTACCAAAAGGCGCGATGCTTACTCACGGCAATTTAATGTGGAACAACTTTAATGCCCATCTAGCGTATGCCGCTTCTCGAGAGGATGTTTTCCTAACCGTTGCGCCCTTGTTCCACATAGGTGGTTTAAACGTCAACACGCTGCATTGTTTTACCATGGGAGCAAAGCTCGTATTAATGCGGGCATTCGAACCAGGCGCTGTATTAAAAGCGTTTGACGAGTACAAGGTAACTCAGATGTTTGGCGCACCTGCTATGTTTTTGTTTATGTCGCAACACGAAGATTTTGACAATACCGATTTCAGCCAAGTTGAAACGTTTGTCTGCGGGGCAGCTCCTCCACCAGAATCATTATTAACTCTGTATGCAAACAGAGGCGTCGATTTCTGCCAAGGCTATGGCCTCACTGAAACGGCTCCGTTTGGCAGCTTTCTAACGCCTGAATGGGCAATGAGCAAACTGGGGTCAGCTGGTCAACCACCATTGTTCTCTGATTTAAAGATCGTCGGTACTGACAACGAAACATTAGCCGCACACGAGAAAGGCGAGATCTGTTTGAAAGGGCCAAACATTATGAAGGGTTATTGGAATCGGCCTGAGGCTACTGCCGAAGCTATCGATACCGAGGGTTGGTTTCACTCGGGCGACGTTGGCTACCTTGACGATGATGGCTTCCTCTTTATTTGCGACCGCCTTAAAGATATGGTGATCTCTGGTGGAGAAAACGTTTACCCTGCCGAAGTAGAAAGTGTTCTCTATAAACATGAATCAATCGCCGAGGTTGCAGTCATTGGCTTAGAAGATGAAAAGTGGGGCGAAGCGGTTACCGCGGTTGCCGCTCTAAACGATGGCATGGAGTTAACACTTGAAGACCTTCGTTCCTTTGCAGAGACACAGTTGGCGAAATATAAACTGCCGTTACGTTTGCACATTGTCGACGAATTGCCACGCAACCCAGCTGGCAAGGTTCTCAAATTTGTTCTTAAGGAACAATTGAGTGACTAACTAATAGTTCCCATCATGAAGATTAGCCCGGAAGAGCGGGATGCCCTTTACAAGGTCATCTTCGCAAGAAGAGACGTGCGCAGCGAGTTTCTGCCAGAGCCTGTGCCCGAAGAAGTTGTCGGGCGGGTGCTTCAGGCAGCGCATCATGCTCCGAGTGTCGGCTTCATGCAGCCTTGGGATTTCGTTGTTGTAACGAATGCAGAAACAAAGTCGAAGATTAAACAAGGTTTTGTTAAAGCGCATGCGGAATCTGCTGAGCAATTTTCGGCTGATCTAAAGGAGAAATACACTAGCTTAAAGCTTGAGGGTATCGAGGAAGCTCCGCTCGGGATTTGTGTTACTTGCGATCGCTCTCGTAATGGTCCAACAGTGATTGGCCGTACCATCAAACCTGAAATGGATATGTACAGCACCGTATGTGCTATCCAAAATATGTGGCTCGCCGCCCGTGCTGAAAACCTAGGTCTAGGCTGGGTGAGTATTATTCATGACTCAGTAATAAGAGAAACTCTCGGTATCCCCAACGACATAGAAATAGTTGCCTATCTTTGTTTAGGCTATGTCTCACAGTTTAATGATCAACCCGACTTGGAACGCAAAGGCTGGCTTGCGAGATCAGACATAAATGACCTAATTCATCGAGAAAAATGGCAGGCTCTGTAAAATTGAACCGTCTTAATCGCCCGCCCCACCGATAAATCGCTGGGTTTGAATGATGGTATTCACTATTCCGTGCCCTAAAACTAGCGGCATGATGCTTTTCCTACCAAACCATACATAAAGCAAGCCAAGCGCCAATCCTATCGCGCCGGTGGTAACTGCGCCCTTCATGCCTTGATAATAATAGTGCCGATAGCCAAAAAATACGGCCGCAAAAATAACCGCTAACACGACTGCGGCTTTACTATTACCTAAGGTCGTGGTGGCTCTGTTAATAACAAATGCTCTAAACAAAAGCTCCTCGAAGAACGCACTATGCACCCACACCAGAACCAACATTCCGAGATAGACTACGACGTTGCCTTCTACATTATCGAACCGACCACTAACGCCTATGTCTTCAAAGAAAG
>CAJQNY010000213.1 GCA_905479805.1 uncultured Arenicella sp. | reverse complement strand
GTAGCCGGAATTATGCTGGGGCGAAAAATGAGCGTGCCCCAAGAGATCGCTAGCACGATGCGAGAGTACATTGAAACTGCGATCGAAACCTCCGCTCAAGCGGTTAAAGCGGTCAATGAAATGGATGAGTTGCTCGAGCTTGGTTTCAAAGGCCGCATACTGGATGTGGTCACTAAGTTAATTCAAGAACTCAACCGTCTTGAGCATGAAAATGATGAATTGCAGATCAAGGTTCGAGCGGCACTATTCGCTATCGAAAAAGATCTGCCGCCCGTCGATGTCATGTTTTTGTATCGCGTAATAGAGTGGGTAGGCGAGTTGGCCGACGCAGCACAAAGCGCTGGTGGGAAACTACAGTTATTAATAGCGCGGTAGCTGTTATAAAAAACCAGAATATAAATAAGCAAAACAACAAATAGAAAAATACCATGGAAATTATTGCTGAACACGGGCATGTGCTCTTAATTTTGGGATGTATCTTTGCATTTTTTATGGCGTGGGGGATAGGCGCGAATGATGTGGCCAATGCGATGGGCACGTCGGTTGGATCTGGCGCTTTGACTGTCAAGCAGGCCATCATTATTGCAATTATTTTTGAATTTGCAGGTGCGTATCTTGCGGGTGGTGAAGTAACGTCCACAATCAGAAAAGGGATTCTTGACCCTGCACTAATAAATGATCGTCCCGACCTATTAGTGTTTGGCATGATGGCTGCGCTATTGGCCGCGGGAACATGGCTATTGATAGCCAGCATGAAAGGCTGGCCAGTTTCAACAACGCATTCAATTGTTGGCGCTTTAGTAGGCTTTGCAGCCGTAGGCATATCCGTGGATGCAGTTAATTGGGCTAAGGTTGGCCAAATTGTAGCCAGTTGGGTAGTGTCACCACTACTGGCGGGAACCATTTCTTTTGCGCTGTTTACTAGCGTACAGAGACTAGTATTGGATACCGACAACCCCTTTAAAAACGCCAAGCGATATGTGCCCGTATATATGTTTTTTGTGGGTTTTATGATCGCCATGGTTACCATTCTCAAGGGTCTTAAAAATACCGGAATCAAGCTTGATTTTGGTTTAGGCAGTAAGTTCCTAAATGGTCTGCCGGTCGCTGCAATAGCAGGTCTGATCGTCGCAATCATCGGTGGAATGATGCTTAGTAGGGTTAAAGAGGAAGCGAACTCAAGTGGCAATCGCTTCGCAAACGTCGAGAATTTATTTGCCATACTGATGATATTCACGGCTGCCGCTATGGCGTTTGCTCACGGATCAAATGACGTAGCAAATGCAATAGGGCCTTTGGCCGCTATTGCTAGTGTCATTGGTTCCGGCGGAGAAATAGCCGGAAAATCCGCGCTGCCCAGCTGGATACTTGTCTTAGGTGGTATCGGAATCGTTGTTGGTTTGGCCACCTACGGGTTTAAGGTGATGGCTACCATTGGCCGAAAAATTACTGAATTGACACCAAGTCGTGGGTTCGCGGCTGAACTTGGCGCCGCAACCACCGTCGTGTTCGCCTCAACCTGGGGATTACCAATCTCGACTACTCATACTTTGGTTGGCGCTGTTTTAGGTGTTGGTTTGGCTAGAGGTATTGGAGCGCTCAACTTGAAGGTGGTGGGTAACATATTCATGTCTTGGGTTATCACTCTCCCAGCCGGTGCCGGTTTTGCGATACTGTTCTTTTTCTTGTTTAAAGGAATTTTTAGTTAGTGCCAATGGTAGGTGATAGAGTTAATGTCTAACGATCAATCAAGCGAAAAATCGAACCAAAATAATGAGAAGAGAGGTATGGACTGGCGTGTAACTTTTGGTATCACGCTTACCGCGGTTTGGATTGGTGCGGGCTTGTTGTATTTGATTGGTAAAGTAGGATTTGGTCAGTTTGTGGATTTGCCGACCGGTGAAATCGGCAGCTTTTTGGAAGGGGCTTTTGCGCCTCTGGCGTTTCTCTGGTTAGTCATTGGTCACTTCATGCAGCAGTCTGAAATTTCGGCCAATACCAAAGCCGTGCAATTGCAAGAGCAAAGCGCCAAACGTCAAGAACTCCATTCACAACGTAACACCTATTTTAAGTTGCTCGCGCTGGTGCAAGAACAGTTAGGTTCTATTGCGGGTTTTCATTATATTTCCGTCTGTGGCGAAACCGGCACAGGAGAGGTCTCTTCACAAGAGTATGCGAATATGCGCGCCGATTCGGCCAATGGGGATACCGGCCTATTTATTAGAAAATTTGTGTCTTTACTAGCCAACTACACGGATGATCCAGAGAAAATCGATGAGATCTTGTTTGGCACCGAAATACGCAAACGACACAGTAATAATTTCGTAGATATATTTGCTAAATTGTTATCTAGTGCTAGAGCGGTTGATCATGACGATATGGTTGAAAATGCCTTATTGTTTGGCTCGGCGAGTGGCATGTTGTATAGAATTATTCGTCATGTCCAAGGCGAAGAAAAGCTTGACCCTTTGACCGGCTTTGCGACGGTGCAAGCGCGCAACAAAATTAACCACTAGAACAGTTTCTTAGCTTAGTTATTACGCTAACTGCTATCTATGAGCGCGAATTCAAATAAGGAAATGAAGCCGCTAGACGGTATCCGTGTATTGGATTTGAGCCGCATCTTGGCTGGCCCGTGGGCCGGGCAGGTGCTGGCGGATCTAGGTGCCGAAGTCATTAAAGTTGAACGCCCAGAGCATGGCGATGATACTCGTAAATGGGGGCCGCCTTATCTTAAAGATGTCGATGGTAATGAAACCGCAGAGTCGGCTTACTATTTATCAGCAAACCGCGGCAAGCAATCAATAGAAATCGATATCACGAGCCCCGCCGGTATCGAGCAAACAATCGAGCTTATTAAAGAAGCTGACGTGCTTATCGAAAACTTCAAGGTTGGCAGTTTGCAAAACTATGGTTTGGATTATGCCTCCGTATCCCAGGTAAATCCGCGCTTAGTATATTGCTCAATTACTGGCTTTGGTCAAACCGGCAGTAGGGCAGAGCAAGCGGGTTATGATTTGATGGTCCAAGCGCAAAGCGGTTTGATGAGTATTACGGGTGAATCAGCAGCGCATGGTGGACAGCCAACCAAGGTCGGTGTCGCAATTACCGATATCGCTACTGGCTTATATTCTGTCATAGCGATACAAGCTGCGTTGATCGAGCGGCAGACTAGCGGCGTCGGCAAGCATATAGATATGGCTTTATTGGACTGTGCTACCGCTCTCTTGGCGAACCAAGCAAGCAACTACTTAGTCGGTAGAGAGGTGCCGCAACGCCTGGGCAATGAGCATCCAAACATTGTTCCTTACCAGAGTTTCCCTACAGCAGATGGTTACATTATTGTTGCGGTAGGTAATGACCAACAGTTTGAGCGATTTTGTAGAGCCCTTGATAACCCCGGTTGGGCAAAAGACAAACGTTTTATTGCCAATCAGAGCCGAGTAAAACATCGTGCCGAGATTACCCAATTAATCACTGAAGTGCTGATGACTAGGGGCTGCACTCTGTGGTTGGAGTTGTTTGAGAGCGAAAATATTCCGGCGGCTCCGATCAATGATTTGGATCAAGCTTTTGAAGACTCACACCTGAGGTCTCGTGACATGATTCAAGACTATCAGCATTCGCACGGTGTAACAGTACAGGCTGTTGGCAGCCCGATTAAGTTTGTGGGAGAGGGTAAAAAAAAGGTTGCTCCACCCCCAACTTTGGGATGGAGCAATTCCAAGGAGACTTAAGGCGCATTTGATCAAACATTAGAAAAGTAATTTTTGCTTGACCAAGAGCTCCTTCACCGGAGATACGATTGTGCAGTTTGAGGTGATCTATTAGGGGAGATGCTCTATTTTAATGATTGCACTGAGTTCGTGTATCTCTATGAGTAACCATGCTGGTATGCAAGGAGTCGATGGTACGGCTACCCGTTTTGACGCACATGAATGGAAAAAGACCGTGCAGTAAACAGGCGATGCCCGCGATTAATAAGCGACTAGCAAATCTAAACGACGTGCCTAAGTGCTGGAAATAGGATTCTCCCACGGACTCAGGGTGCTCAGTAAAAAGTTGGGTACTTAATCGCATGGTTTTTTTCGAACAGGGTTCAACGGAATACACAGTGTAATACCGCAATAGGTTGTCTGCATCCCAAATTAAGCTGTAAATTTGTTATTTTGTGGGATAATATTTCATTATTATGAAAATAGTGAAATTAGATGATATAGACAATAGAATACTTGGTATTCTCCAGGTGGATTCAACAAGATCAATCCAAGATATTGCCCATGAAGTAGGCTTAACCAATAATCCGTGTTGGCGGCGAATTAAGCACTTAGAAGAAAAGGGTGTAATAGAACGAAGGGCTGCAATAGTGAATCCTCGCGTGCTCGGTCTAGGAACTACCGCATTCGTTAGCATTCGCATCGACTCGCATGGTATCGAATGGCTGGAGAAATTTGCTGATTGTATAGCGAGCATACCCGAGATCGTGGAATGCCACCGTATGACAGGTGATGTGGATTATCTATTGAAGGTATTGGTTAGCGATTTAAATCACTATGACCGTGTTTACCAGCGGCTTATTAGCGGTGTGCCCAGCTTAAGCGATGTATCTTCGACTTTTTCAATGGAACAACTAAAGCAGGCTTCGGTGATCGACGCCCACACTGTTGGCGATTAGTGGCAACGACTTTAAACTAACTAATCATTTTCGTGATATTGCCGCAAGAACTCATCAAAATCGATTGTGTCACTGTCTTCAATCGCTTTTTGTTTAGCTAAAGACTCTTCAGCTAGTCTAGGAAGTGAGCGGTAGAAATCGTTTTCCGTGCACTCTTTAGCAAAATAATTACTATGTGCTTGAGCCTGCTCAATCATCATCGTCATGAACTCTTCACCAGCATCAATTCTTTCCATCATTTGGCCTGCTGGTGTGAGCCTTAGGTCATTAACTTTGGCAATTTGTGCTGCAACGGCATCGACGTGAGAGCTTCCGATATCTTGCTCACTACTGCTAAAAAGTTCAGCGGTAGTTAGTATGTCCGAGAGCATTTCCTTGGCTAAGGATTGCATTGCTACTTCCTCGTTATCTACCAATAATGTGAGGCTTGGGTCTCGGCCTTGCATGATCACTCTGCGTGAGTTTTCTTTGATCTCCTCACGCTTACTTTCGGTGGTCAGACACGAATCGCACAATAGGCATGAGAGCAAGAAAGCATCTAAGAACCGAGTTTGAACTTCATCTATGCCCACTGGCAAAAATGGGTTTATATCTAGAATTCGAACTTCAATGTATTCAACGCCACGTTGGCGTAAAGCTTGCACTGGTTTTTCTCCAGATACAGTAGTGCGCTTTGGGCGAATGTCGCTGTAGTACTCATTTTCTAATTGTAGAATATTAGAGTTTAGCTGTTGGTATTCCCCATCTTTTTTTACCCCGATAGTTTCGTATTCTGGGTACTTTTGTTGCACCGCCAGCTCTAGACTTTCTGTGTACGTCTCTAGCGAATCAAAGCAAATGCTCAATACTTCTTGTGCTGAGTTTTGATAACCAAGATCACTCATGCGCAATGAGGTGGCATGTTTTAAGCCAAAGGTGTGGTTTCCAAATTTCTCCAATTGGTGATCTTGACCATCGAAAAAACTTTCGTCAACAACCGGTGAGGCACCAAACAATAGGTTCAATAGCCAAGAGTTCTTGCGGTAATTTCGGATCAAACAAAAGTACTTTTGGTCAATAAAGTCTTGTAGGTCTCCGTCACCGCCACAGTCCTTTTGAAAGTCAGCCCAAAACTCTTGCGGCATGGAAAAATTATAATGAATGCCGGCGATCGATTGCATGATGCGTCCATAACGGACATCCAGGCCTTTGCGATACACATGCTTCATAGTACCAATGTTAGACGAGCCATATTCAGCTATGGGTATGCTGGCATCACCGTCTAATTTACAGGGCATGCTGGCTGGCCAAACTAATTCTTCACCGATGCTATTTAAGGTGTAAGCGTGTAAGCAGCATAGCCTTTTTATGGTGTCAGCCGCTGTATCAGAGGGTTCAGTAATAAACTCCAACAACGCTTCAGAATAATCCGTGGTGATGTATTGATGAGTCAGTGTTGAGCCAAGTTCCTTCGCGTGACCAGTTTGAGCAATTGCGCCATCGGGGCTAATGCGTAAGCCTTCTTTCTCTATGCCACGCACTATGTTATTCACGTGCTTATGGCTCGCGCGATCGCGAAATTTGTTTTCGATAAAGGTTTTGAGTTCGCTCAAGGGGGTTACCTATCTGACCTAGTTACTTATGAACTGCGTTGTTAATGCTGGCGTTGGGTAGTTTACACCCAAATTCTAAAAGATGGCTCAGACATTTGATCTAATTTTGCGCGCTATTGTAGATTTTTTAAACCATTATTTTTACGCCAACAGCAACGGTGTTTTTATTCTTTGTGAAAATGGCACATACTATGACACTAGCGCTCAAACAGACTAAGAATTGCAAATTACAATTTGTCTGCCAAATTATGTTTGTGTGCATCAATTTCCACACCAATCTATGAACCAACAGGCTGTAACTATGACACTCGAATTTTTTGATTTTCCGATGGCGCCCAGCCCCCGAAGAGCGCGAATTTTACTGGCTGAAAAGGGTGTAGAACACACCACCACCATTATCGATATGATGAAGGCGGAGCAATTGAGTGAAGAGTATCGAGCTATTAATCCATTGTGTACTATTCCCGCGTTGAGATTAGAAGACGGTACTGTGCTAACTGAAAATGCAGGCATCGCGGCATTTTTAGAAGCTGAGTTTCCAAACAGTCCGATGTTGGGCTCAACCCCCGTCGAACAGGGCCTGGTAGCAAATTGGAATGCTATTTGTGAATTTCAGGGATTGGCAGCCGTTGCAGAAGCTCTGCGTAATTCGTCACCGGGTATGAAAGATCGCGCAACCACTGGCCCAAAAAATTGGCCGCAAATACCTGAACTTGCGGCGCGCGGCATGGGCCGTATAGAGTTATTCTTTGATCTTTTGAACGAGAGATTAGAAGGCCGAGACTATCTGGCGATTGATCAATTTTCCTACGCGGATATCACCGCCATAGTGGTTGTTGATTTTGCTCGTGTAGTGAAAATGAAGCCAGAAGAGCATCATATTAATCTTAATCGCTGGCGTGCAGATATTCACACTCGGCCGAGCATGTCACTTTAATAATTTTCGCACCCCCGGTGCTGTTAAGTTCAAACTCAGGTTCAAGTTATGCATAAGCATTTTCTCATTGTCATTTCTTCTTTACTCATATTGATGCTAGAGCCGGCCATGGCAAAGGTGGCTCAAACGGAAATAAGTTCGCCGGGTGGTGAGTGGTTGAGCTATGGGCGAGATTACCAAGAACAGCGGTTTAGCCCGCTCACGGAAATCAATCGAGAAACCGTCGAAGGTCTGGATCTGAAATGGTCCTTTGAGTTTGATACAGCGCGCGGCATGGAAGCGACGCCCATCGTGCACAATGGCGTGATCTATGTCAGCACAGGCTGGAGCCATGTGCATGCGATCGATGCGCGAACTGGCAAGCAACTTTGGCACTTCGATGCCAAAGTGGATAAAGCCCATTTGGTTCGAACATGCTGCGGCCCGGTCAATCGCGGCGTGGCGATCTGGCAAGAGAGCGACGAATCACCCTTGCAAGT
>CAJQNY010000212.1 GCA_905479805.1 uncultured Arenicella sp. | reverse complement strand
GTCAATCGCGCTAGTGGTCTCGCTTAACTTACTATTAAATTCATCCAATTCATGGATAAATTTAAGCACCGCTTGTTTACTCCTTCTGGCTCGGCAATCGCTATCGGAATAATCACCAATCACCTGGCCGCCAACGCGGTCACCACCTGCTAGGGCAGCCCATGCAATTCCGGCGGCTAGCTCAGCGGCCAATACAGATTTGAACTGCACTTTGGAACCAAAGAATAATGAGCTTCGTTGATCCACGATGATATGACAAGGTCGCTCACGTTCCTCACAAAACAACTTGGTATAGGTGTCGTTTGCGCGGGCTGAAACCTTCCAGTCGATGGTGCGAATATCATCACCCGCTTGATAACGGCGAACCTCTTCAAACTCCATGCCCCGACCACGAAAACGCGAACGCACATTACCCAACAACATATTGCGAGCAGCTTGCGGTGAGAATAGTTTTAAACTCTGCGCCCAGTGGCGAGACCTGAGAAGCCGAGCAAGGTCACTGACTATACGACTTGTTGATAGGTCAGTTGCCGTACTATTCATATCCAAGCTCAACGCGGTTCATTATTGGCATGGTCACTTTTTTATTCATCACTTAACACGACCGAATACTTTAGGCAATTGGCACACGGTTGAGCAATTCAGTTATAACGGTATCAGCTTCCAGGCCGTCAGCCTCTGCTTCATAGCTTAGTATCAAACGATGGCGCAGGCAGTCATGAGCCACCGCTTGTACATCATCGGGAGATACAAAATCACGTTGATTTAACCAAGCATGCGCTCTAGCGCATCGATCTATAGCAATTGTGGCTCTTGGGCTAGCACCATACTCAATCCAATGCGCTATATCCTCTCCATAATTTTTGGGGTTACGTGTCGCTAATACCAGCTGAACAATATAGTCCTCGACTGCGGTTGCCATATGGATCCGCAGTACTTGTTCACGCGCGCCCATAATCGTGTTCTCACTTACTTCAGTTTCTGGCTTTGCCATATGCCCACTCAGCGCTTCGCCTCTGGAAAGTGCCAATATATCTCTCTCGGCCGCTTCCTCTGGGTAACCAATACGTACATGCATTAGGAAACGATCGAGCTGCGCTTCTGGCAATGCGTAAGTTCCTTCTTGCTCAATGGGATTTTGTGTGGCCATCACCAAAAACAATGCAGGTAGCGCCATGGTCTCGCGCCCTACACTAACTTGCCGCTCAGCCATTGCTTCTAAAAGCGCCGATTGAACCTTTGCTGGTGCTCGATTAATCTCATCGGCTAATACCAAGTTGTGAAAAATAGGACCTTGTTGAAATTTAAAGGTGCCTGTTTCTGGTCTGTAGATCTCAGTACCGGTGATATCGGACGGAAGTAAATCGGGCGTAAACTGAATTCGTTGAAAGCTACCTTCAACACCATCTGAAAGGCATTTGATGGCCTTGGTCTTCGCCAAACCGGGCGCGCCTTCTACTAACAAATGTCCATCAGCTAGCAACGCGATTAACAATCGATCCACTAACGCGGGTTGACCCACAATTTGCGCAGACAACCAGTGCCTAAGCGCTTCAAATTCAGTATACAAAGGAGCAGTCTCTCTAGTTAAAACAGTTAATTTCCATGCTGCGCCATAATATAAGCACTGGGAAAAATATTTCAATTACAGAATATACAGGTACCGTGAAAAATTATACGCATTCAGACACCACCGCTAACAAAGAAAACCAGTACCTTTTTATACGATGAGCCTTCAGTTCGAGCCGACGAGTCAATCGATTTCGAAGCGATCAGCACGAATAAGCCTTTAGCTCGGGCCGACAGGTCGGCCGATTGCGAAGCGATCAGCACGAATAGAAAGCCATTAAAAAAGCCCTACCACGACGTGGTAAGGCTTTTTTAATGGCGTCCCCAAGGAAATACGAATTCTTGTTTCGGGATGTTTCAGGTTGTTGCAAATTTTATTGTGAATACAAGTACTTAAACGGTTTTCGTTTCACACAGTTTCAGCCTGTTTCTCTACAACGCATCATAAGTGGTATACAAATCGGTATACGAAATCACCGCTTTGAGTGGTATACAAACATACCGTTTGGACTCCGATGTTGCTAAACTCAATCTCTAACAGGAGTGAACAAAATGGTTTCAGACATCCAATTAAAAAACGCTAAACCAGCAGAAAAAGATTACACCATCTCAGTAGACGAAGGGCTCGCCCTTCTTATTAAAACCACAGGAAGCAAACTCTGGCGCTACCGCTACTCTTACGGCGGTAAACGAGGAATGATCTCGGTGGGGAAGTATCCTCAAGTCGGAATCAAGCAAGCTAGAGCACAACAAAGAGAATACGCGGAACTGCTCCAACAAGGAGTAAACCCCTCTACGCATAAGCGGGCTGAAAAGATTCGCCAAACAAGTGAAAAGACATTTAGAGAAGTTGCCTCAGAATGGTTTTTAAACAAATACCAAGGTGAAGACTCACGATACAACAAACTCGTTTGGGCAAGGCTTACCAATCATGCATTCCCGAAAATTGGTCAACTTCCCATTCGAGCCATTGATGCCCCAATGCTATTCAATGTCATCGAGTCTATTCAAGGTACTGGAAATATTGTGACAGGGAAGCGTGTGAATGGAGTATGTAGCATGGTTTTTCGCTACGGTGTTGCCAAGGGCTATTGTGACCGTGATTTA
>CAJQNY010000211.1 GCA_905479805.1 uncultured Arenicella sp. | reverse complement strand
TGCTGGGCCACCTAGTAGAAGACGAAGGTGTAATTGATGCACGAATAGCAAAAGCAGAGTTTCCTTATCAAAAGATATGTGCAGAAACAGGAAAGCTTGCACAGAGCCATTATCGAGTATTAGAACGCCTGCAAGACCCCGTGAGTGGATTGAATATAAGTAAAATTCTGTTTACGCCATTAACCGGTCGTACTCACCAATTACGAGTGCACAGCAAAGAAATTGGCCACCCGATTCTTGGTTGTGATCTATATGGATTAACCATCGATGGCATTGATAGCCAGTCGCTTGCACCGCGCTTAATGCTGCATGCGAGCAGCTTGAAGTTTGAACATCCGCTATGGTCTGAAGACATAGAAATTAGCGCAGGCGATTTAGACTAAACAGTTCATCAGCCGCACCGCGTGGAATGTGCGTATAATCAACACATCTAATATATTCAATGTGGAGTAAGCAACATGCTTAGCAATAAAATCAACAAAGTAACTTTAACAGGGATTCTAACCGCGGTTTTTTTAGCGACCACCAGCATATCTGCAGTGATGGCTAAAGAAGCAACAAGCGGCGCAGAAAATACAACCAAGGCAAAATTAAGCCAGTACGCAAACTCAGAGAGTCGTCCAGAAAAGAATCGAGCGAGAAATGATGAGCGACATCCAGTTGAGACTCTGATGTTCTTCGGCATTGAAGATGATATGACAGTGGTTGAAGTCGCCCCAGGCAGTGGTGCATGGTACACCGAGATATTAGCGCCGTTCTTACGAGATTCAGGCACTTTTTATGCGGGCAGTTACAACCCAGAATCTGAGAGCAAGTATCAACTCCGTGGTGCGGCGAAATATCAAAAGAAAATGGATGCCAACCCTGAGATGTTTGATCAAATCAAACAAACGGTGTTTGAGGTACCTGCAAGAATGGAGCTGGGCCCAGATGGCGCAGCCGACATGGTATTGAGTTTTCGGAATTTCCACGGCTGGGCAGGCGATGGCAATGAGCTGGCCGCGGTAGAAGCCATGTACAACGTATTAAAGCCAGGCGGCGTGATGGGCATAGTGCAACATCGCATGAATGAAGATGCTGATGAAGAAGGTAAGCCAGGCGACAGCGGTTATATTAAGACCTCACACATCGTGCGAGTAGCTGAAGAAGCCGGTTTTGAATTCGTCGCGCAAAGCGAGATTAATGCCAACCCTAATGACACGAAGGATCACGCAGAAGGCGTTTGGACCTTACCGCCAGTGATGGCGCTGAAGGATCAAGATGCCGATAAATATAGAGCCATTGGCGAGAGCGACCGCATGACGCTTAAGTTTGCAAAGCCTGAATGAGCTAGCTAGTTAAGAGAAAATGAGGGGGAGGCCAGGTTTCATTCTAATCGGCTTTACCCATCAGGTGGTGGTGAATACTCCTCCTCAATACTCGTCTTAGATGCCAAAGACAGTTAAATATTTACATCGACCGATTCTAATCGGGACTCTGCTGTTTATCGTGTCGCTGGTTTACTATGCCAACGCGGCGGTAAATTTCCCAACGGTATTCAACCTAGATAATCATCTCAACCATGCCGCCACTCGTTACCTTGTAGAACACCATAAGCTACCGGTGGTGAGTGCCGACAATGCCGACATTACGTTTTCCGAGATCGGCACCACAAGGTCGCTGCGACCCCCATTCACTTACATAGTTTCGGCTATTGTCGCCGAGCTGGCTGGCGGCCATGTTGAAAGCCAAATCTTACAGCAGCGCTTAGGCGCATCGCTGATAGGCGCGCTAACAGTGTTGGTGATATTCGTAGGATTCTATGTCGCATTTAACCACACTGGCTTGGCCATGTTTGGGGCGTTGGCCATAGGGTCATTGCCCAAATTCGTATTTCTAGCGTCGTGTAATAACGATGATATCGGCGCAATTTTCTCAGCAAGTTTACTATTCTCGAGTGTGCTGGCATTAGTCCGATATGGCAGTAAAACTTGGGTGTTGATAGCGCTCGCTCTATCTTGTGGCTTTGTGCTGCAAACCAAATATTCGGCATGGTTAACGTTGCCATGGCTGATTGGGTTCAGCCTTATCCTCCTTAAACCGGTTTGGCGAAAGCTTCTGCGCCTACTGCCAGTACTACTTTTGGTCGGTGTTCTTGCCGGTGGTTGGTGGCTGGCATTTAACATGATTAACTATGGAGTGACCGACCCTACTGCACTCGTTCATGCGGCTGAGCTACAAAGTGAATTGAGTGACCTCAAGCCAAATAGCCAAGGCTATCGATCAAGCGGTGTTAGTGCATTTGACCTTCTGAGCAATCGTGATCAGTTTCTCTCCAAGAGCTATAAATCGTTCATCGGTTATTTGGAATGGCTTGAACTCGAGATGGGTCTAAGCGCTTACTTGTTTTACGGCATGTTGTTTCTGGTTGGTTTTATTGGTGTGGCGTTTGCTTTTGCTAGTAAAGAGCCGTCGCCTAGAAAGGAACTGTTCTATTTAGATATCGTGGTAGTGCTGATGATCGTAAGCCAATGCCTGTTCTATCTTCACCACAATCTGGTGAGAGATATTCAGCCGCAGGCGCGCTATCTTTTACCGATTGTTATGCCTTTAATGTATTTGTTTCTAAGGGCGGTAGAACACGCGCCTAACTCTGTTGTTACTTTAGGTCTTGGGAGTCGAACCTATGGTTTTAAATCCGTAGCCAGTGCTGGCTTAATCGTAACGTGCGTGTTGGTGCACATGGTCACTATGACAACCTCAATCACTCCTGCTTACGCAGCAAGGCCATTCCACAGCACCGTTACGTCACCTAAAAGGTTTGATATTCAAAAGAGTTTTAATATCGTTTCTGCAAGCGACATGGCTTATGAATACAGAGAGGGAAAATTAGCATTACAACGTACAGGGAATGGGGTTCCAACACTCACGCTTGATTCAAGTTTCTGTGAACTATTGCCTCTTAATGCGTTGATTACTCTGAACGTATCTTCTTTATCGAAAGGCGGCATTACATTGCGCCTCGATAAAAATAAGCAAGGACGTTATGACAACATTGTTTGGCGTAGTTTTTCGGCTGGTCGCAGCGCGGCGATAATTTCTATTAGCTCTGAAGGTTGCACGGGTGCAAAAATCACCTTGGCTAAACGTACGAATAAAATAACGCTAGACAGTTTGCAGATTAGTGAACTGAAAATTCATACTCACGGAAAACCCATTTGACGCGATTAAGTTGCGCATACCGAGCGAGTTAGCGTCGAGTCGTTTGCTCGAGAAAAATTGATGTTAGACAAGTGTTGTGTTAAAACTATTCATAGAGATTTCCCCTTGGTATATAGATGGTGGGTTTACCAAGGACTAGGGTCAACTCTAGATTTTCCTATTTTTGGGTGTAGCGGGTGAGATGGTAGGGGCTGTGAAAGCTTAGTCTTGCACGTATGCGTGTGAGCATTGAATACACGAACACTAATAATAGAGAAATATAATGATTAGAATAATCCGGTCAACTCTGGCCATTCCCCTCATCCTTTTGTTAGCGTCATTTAGTTACGTTCCTATCGCTCACGCTCAATCAGGCGATTTAGGCTTGTGCCCAAATGGTTATACTCAAGGTCTGGTAACCACTGGCTTCGTGGAGTGTCATCGTGAAAGCTCACGCAGAAGCACGCGTGAGGAAGCAGAGCTGCTGCGTTTGCAGCGTGAGGCGGTGTGTAATGCACACCCAAATTCGCAGATAACGAGTTCAGAGATCATCGGCACCAGTTCTGGTGGCTTCTTCGCCAGACTTATTTGCACGGTAACTCGAGACATTCTAGAAGGAACGACCCTGTGCCCTGACAACTCAGAGGAAGTGTATCGAGCATTCGACACTCTTGTTTGCCAGAATTTCGGTAGTAGTTTTGATACCACAGAAGAAGCCCAGACAGAGCTGGATTCCCAGATAGCTGACTGTACTGCAGCACCGGGCAATAGTGTTCTGCAAACTGAATTAAGCGAAGAGATGTTTGATGGTTTAACGTTTTATACCGCGTCTCTGGCTTGCGCTTTCAGCACGGCAGCAACTGACACCATTGAATGCCCGTTTGGTTTTCGCGAAACAAATCGTGATGAAAACACTATAGAGTGCGAGGTTAACGACCGAGAGATTGAAACTCTAGCGGAAGCGCAGGAAATCAACCTTGCCAACCAATCTATCTGTACCGATACCACAGCAGGGCTCGCTACGGTAAACGAACAATCGATGGCAGGTGAAAGCTCCAATTCAGAGTTCTTCAGCTTGGTTGTCTGTGATATTAAAAT
>CAJQNY010000210.1 GCA_905479805.1 uncultured Arenicella sp. | reverse complement strand
GCGCCAACTTTGTGTTCATCGCCTCCGTCAATGCCCTGATGCATTACGGGAATCCTGCCTATGCCGCAGCAAAGGCGGCAGGCCTCAATCTGACCAAAGCTGTGGCGCTATACTGTGCCGAAGCAGGCAATGGCATTCGCTGCAACGCGGTTCTTCCCGGCGGAATGGTGACCGCGATGACGGAGGTCTTCATCGCCGGCGCCCCGGATCGTGACGAGGCCATCAAAGGCATTGCCGCAATGCACCCGATAGGCCGGGTCTGCGAGCCTGAAGATGTGGCCGAAGCGGTGCTCTATTTATCGTCTGACGCCTCGTCATATGTGACGGGCATCTCCATGCCGGTCGACGGCGGATTTCTGGCGAAATAGACAGGCGCAGATTTCACCCGCCAAGAGCTGGTTATCGAGGCGGCGGTCAAAATCGCGGCGGCGCTGGCGGCAGACGTCGCGAAGAGACTCCGTATAAGGAAGTCCAACCTAAAGATAGCGTAGGGTCGTACCAGATTTCCGATGGGAATGATGATGTCGCGAGTAAAAAAGTGAAAGTCAGACATAAGCGTCGAATCCCGGGTGCAACCTCAGACTCAGATACGGATAATAACCCGCATTTTTAGAGCGGCAAAACCTCTGGATTTCTATCTTAGACTTGTCTTAAGAGTGTAACTTGCAAAGTATACAGCCGTATAGAACGGCCTTTATTGGCGTTGGGTCTAACCTAGGTGACAGAGTGCAAAATATTATCGATGCACGGCGTAGCCTACAGGAATTTGAACCCGTTACTCAGGTAAAGTGCTCATCCTTTTACGTGTCATCACCTGTGGGTTATGCGAATCAAAATGATTTCGTTAATTGTGTGTTTCAAGTCAACACGAACACCGATGCAGAACGACTGTTCCTAGAAATGCAAAGAATCGAAGATGAGCTTGGAAGAGTTAGAGACGTCGATAACCAGAACGGACCACGAACGGTTGACTTGGATCTACTTCTGTTTGAACAAGATGCCATACACGACGTTGATTTAACTGTCCCGCACCCGAGATTGCACGAACGTTTATTTGTTATATGGCCGTTACTCGAGCTTGCGCCGATGCTCAACATTCCAAATCTAGGGTCGTTAAAAGAGCTATTGCAGGTGGGAACACGCAATGATGATTTTAATGGTCAGGTTGTTCATCGCTTGGGCGCTTGAAGTTTTCGTTAATTAATCATGGCTCAGTACTTTCACATTCATAATCAAAACCCGCAGCGCAGGCTAATATTGCAGGCCGTGGAGATATTACGAATGGGTGGATTGCTTGCTTATCCTACCGATTCCAGTTATGCCTTGGGGTGTCATTTAGACGATAAGAAAGCGGTTGAGCGCATTAGAAAAATTAGAGATTTGGACCGTCACCATAACTTTACATTGGTGGCAAGTGACCTCAAGCAAGTTAGTCAATTTGCAAAAATTGATAATGAACAATACCGTTTGATAAAGTCTCTAACACCAGGGCCTTATACCTTTATTTTGAGTGCTAAGCGGTCAGTGCCAAACCGTTTGGTACATCCTAAGCGGCGAACAATAGGAATTCGCATACCAGATCATCAAATAGTGAAAGATTTGTTGACCGAATTAGGCGAGCCAATAATGAGTTCAAGTTTGATTTTACCCAACGCTGAATTTGCGCTCGGGGACCCTGATCAGATTCGAGAAAAATTAGAACATGATGTCGATTTAGTGATTGATGGTGGGGCAGCGGATAACACGGTGTCCACGGTGATCGACTGGCATGGCGAAAGTTTACAGATAGTTAGACAGGGCGCGGGAGATGTTACTTTTTTACAAGATTAAACAACACTCGCTAGAGTTAAACTGCTCGAGCTTGTAGACTACAAGAATAGTAAATAAATTAGGAAACTGGCCGTTAGTGCGTTATTAAATCACGCTATTGTTAATGGCTAATATTAACGACTAATATTAACGACTAATATTAACGGCAAAAGAAGAAAAATATACATGATTAATACATCAGGTCAGCCACCAAGAGTCGTTTCTGGAATGCGCCCAACGGGGCGACTTCATCTGGGGCACTATCATGGTGTGCTCAAAAATTGGTTAGAGCTACAACACGAATTTGATTGTTACTTTTTTGTGGCCGATTGGCATGCCCTTACGACTCACTATGAGGAAGATTCGAATACCATCAGTGATAACGTATGGGAAATGGTTATTGATTGGTTGGCTGTTGGAGTCGACCCGAGCCAATCTACGTTGTTCATTCAATCGAGAGTTCCAGAGCATGCAGAGTTAAATCTGTTGCTTTCAATGATTACGCCTCTGAGTTGGTTGGAACGTGTGCCGTCCTACAAAGACCAGCAATCAAAGCTGAAGGAGAGAGATCTTTCAACACATGGATTTTTAGGTTACCCAGTATTGCAAGCGGCGGATATTTTGCTTTATCACGCCCTACAGGTTCCGGTGGGTGAAGACCAGGTGCCGCATATTGAATTGACCCGAGAGATAGCGCGTCGCTTTAACTATTTATACGGCAGGGAAGCTGGCTTCGAAGAAAAAGCTGAGGGTGCCATACCTAAACTTGGCAAGAAGGGTGCTAAGTTATATCGAAATTTGCGCAATGCCTATACCGAACGTGGGGACCATGAGGCGCTTGCGAAAGCGCGAGCATTATTGGACGCAAATCAAAACTTGAGTAACGCTGAAAGCGAACGTTTGTTTGGCTATTTAGAAGGTGGCGGACGCACTATTTTAACTGAGCCAGAGTCGATCTTAACCGAGGTGTCTAAGTTGCCTGGTTTGGATGGTGCAAAAATGTCTAAGTCATATCGCAATACAATCGCATTGCGTGACGAACCGGCACGTGTAGAAAAAGAGGTTAGAGCGATGCCGACAGACCCTGCTCGCGTGCGACGGAATGATCCCGGTGATCCAAACCTTTGCCCTGTTTGGGAGTTTCATCATGTCTACTCGAATGAAGAAACTAAGCAGTGGGTTGAAAATGGTTGCCGCACAGCAAGTATTGGCTGTATTGATTGTAAGCAACCTTTGATTGATGCCTTGTTGAAAGAACAAGCAGAAATTAGTGAACGAGCTCAGCCGTATATAGAAGACCCGACATTAGTGCGCAACATTATTGCTGATGGCTGCGAAAAGGCGAGAGAAACCGCCGATGAAACTATGGAGCAAGTGCGCTCTACTATGAATTTGGATTATTACTAATATGAGTGATAAGGAAAACAATGATGTTGAGGTTGAAAAGAAACCAGTAGCGACGGCTGAACTTTCTAGCAACACTGACAATGAAAATAAGGCTGATGAAAGTAAGGCGGCTGACGAAATCTATACGGAATCACTGCGTGCCGTCGTGATGGGTGAGGTCATCAGCGAGTGGCCACAAGATCTATTTATTCCGCCCGATGCATTAGAGGTTGTTCTTGAGAGTTTTGAAGGTCCTTTAGATTTGTTGTTATACCTCATTCGAAAACAAAACTTGGACATCCTTAATATTCCAGTGGCTGACATTACGCGTCAGTATATGGGGTATGTAGAGCTTATGAGAGCTGCAGATCTCGATCTTGCGGCTGAATATTTGGTTATGGCTGCTTTGCTTGGTGAAATCAAATCAAGAATGTTGTTACCCAAACCAAAGAAAGAAGAAGAAGATGGTGAAGATCCGCGCGCAGCATTGGTGCGACGCTTGCAAGAATATGAGAGGTTCTCACAAGCTGCTCACCAATTAGATGATCGCCCGCGTTTGGATAGAGATATTTTTGCGGCCGACGTACCTTTTGATGACCCTGAACCGCCTGAGGTTATTGCCCAGGTAAGTTTGCAGCAATTGGTGCGCTCTTATCAAAATATAGTCGAAAGAGCTGAGGCCAATATGCATATGCTGGTCTCCAGAGATACACTGTCAATGCGCGAGCGTATGACAAATATTTTACAACGACTACAAAGCCAAGATTACGTCCGTTTCGAAGAGCTATTTTCTGAAACTGAAGGTCGGCTCGGAGTTGTTGTTACCTTTATCGCTTTGTTAGAACTATTCAGAGACGATATGTTGGTGTTAGTACAAAATGAACCTTTTGCGCCAATTCATATAAAACGCGCAGCTTAAGATCCTTAAGATGAAACAAGGAAAACTAGAGATGGCAAATCAGAATAAAAGAGAAAAGACCGAGAATGATAACGTTGACAGTGAGCTGCAAAAAATTGTTGAGGCAGCACTCTATACGTCAAAAGAGCCGCTTGGTGTAAAGAAAATTATGTCGATGTTTCCGGACGATGCACAGCCGAGCAAAGTAGATATCCAAAATGTGATTCTTAGGCTTGAAGAGCAATGTGAAACACGTGGTGTAGAACTGCGTCGAATCGGTAAGGGCTGGCGTTTTCAGACCAAGGAAAAATACTCTACATGGTTGCGTAAATTGGGAGCTCAAAAGCCACCTAGATATTCTCGAGCCTTGTTGGAAACGCTGTCGATCATTGCATATCGGCAACCGGTCACGCGTGGCGATATTGAGGAGATTCGAGGAGTGGGTGTTAGTAGCGAGACTATTCGTACCCTGGAAGAACGTGAATGGGTGCAAGCAATTGGGCACCGAGACGTACCTGGTAGACCAACCCTTTTCGGGACAACACAGGAATTTCTAGAATACTTCAATATGACTAGTTTGCGAGATTTGCCTGAGTTGATGGATCGTCGTGAGCTGGGTGAGATTGCGAAAGAAATGAACTTAACGCTCCCAATGGATGGAGTGCAAGGTGAAGATGAGGCGGCAGCAGAACAAGAACGGCTCGCTGAAGGTAGCACCAGTGAAGAAAATCCAGAGAGCGCTGAAGTGATTGAACTACATCCTGAGTCTAGTGATGAAGAGCTACTCGAGGGTGATGGTGATTCTGCAGTAGAGAATACTGATTCCGAAGATGCCGATTCCGAGAATAATAATCCAGACGATGAGTGATAAGTTACAAAAGTTGTTGGCACATGCTGGCTTAGGATCTCGCCGGGAAATTGAAACTTGGATATCAGACGGTAGAATCACTGTTAATGGTAAACGTGCGAAGCTAGGTGATCGCGCGATCAGCCAAGATCGAATATTGGTCGATGGGAATCTTATCCATTTGGCAAAAGTTGCAGATCAAGCAATCCGAGCGCTTATTTATCACAAGCCTGAAGGCGAAATTTGTACCCGAAAGGATCCGCAAGGTCGGCCGACCATTTTTGAGAATTTACCGAGCATTCCCGGTGGGCGTTGGGTGTCAGTAGGACGCCTTGACCTGAATACCAGTGGATTGATCATCCTAACTAATAATGGTGATTTGGCTAATCGCTTGATGCATCCATCTACAGGTGTTGAGCGCGAGTATCTAGTCAGAATTAGGGGCCAGGCCAGTGACGCGACTATTGAGAAGTTAACGCGAACCGGTGTGGATATCGATGGGCAAAAAGCTAAATTCGAAAGTGTTACGATCGGTGATTTGGCTCAAGAAGGTACCAATCACTGGTACCGAGTGATCATACGTGAAGGGCGATATCGGGAGGTTCGAAAGATGTGGGACTCTGTCGGGCATACCGTTAGCCGATTGAAGCGTATTCGTTATGGTACCGTGAAGTTAACAAGAGACTTGAAGCGCGGTCAGAATGTGAAAATGGCTCCCAAACAGCTAGAAAGACTGGTGACTTCTGCGGGGTTGGACGCCGATTTCGCAGGCCAACTATACTCGAGTGAACGCATGGCAGCGAGCCCTTCCAAGAAAAGCATGGCTAAGAAAACCTCAACTAGAAGAAGTTCAACCCATAGAGCCACAAACGAGAAAACGAGACCGCGCAGAGCACGGAGCACTAAGAGCACCAAAAAGTGACACGCAGCGTGCGATGAAGATTTCAATAATAACAGTTGTATTTAATGGTGAAGAGACCATCGCTGATTGTTTAAACTCTGTCGCAATGCAAGCTTATGGTGATGTTGAACATATTGTGATTGATGGGGGCTCGTCAGATGGAACGGGTGAGATAGTAGAGCGTCATATCAGTTCGGTTGCTCAATTTATTTCTGAACCTGATGAGGGTATTTACGATGCCATGAACAAAGGCATTAGTCTGGCAACGGGAGAAGTGATTGGAATCCTGAACTCCGACGACATTTATCAAGATCAAACAATTTTGGCACAGGTTGCCAGCGCATTTGAAAGCAATGATATTGACGCATGTTATGCCGATTTAGTTTATGTGAAACAAGATAACCTAGATCATGTTGTGAGAAACTGGCAATCTCAAGACCACTTTAGTGGTTTGAGTTTTCGGGGCTGGATGCCGGCGCATCCGACTTTGTTTATTACTAAGAGTGCCTATCAGAGAGTGGGTGATTACGATACAAAATTGCGATTCCAAGCCGATTTGGAATTTTGTGCGAGAGCATTTGAGCGATTCAAAATACGCAGCCAATATATTCCAGCGCTCTGGGTACGCATGAGGCTAGGTGGTGCTTCCAATAATAGTTTGATTAATATGCTCAAGGGAAACTGGGAGTCCTATTTGGCTTTGAGGCGTCTAGGTATGAAAAGAGACCCTTTCAGCTACTTTTTCATCAAGTTTTCTAGTCGAATCAAACAGTTCGTATGAGTATGGAATATGACCAGATAGATGGTTTAGTATCCACCATCATTCCTGTATTTAACCGTCCGGCAATGGTTGTCGACGCTGTTCAATCGGTTCTCGATCAGGACTATCGACCGATCGAAATCATCATTGTGGACGATGGTTCTACGGATGAAACTGTAGAGACTCTCAACGAGCTTAGCGATAGCTATGACGAAGTCACCGTAGTTCGACAGACTAATCAAGGGCCAGGGCCCGCGCGGGAAAATGGCAGGCTGAGAGCGAAAGGAGAGTACGTTCAATATTTGGATAGCGATGATTTGTTGCTGCCTTGTAAATTTTCTCTTCAAGTTTCTGCACTTGAAGCTAGTCCTCATTGCGATATCTCATATGGAATAACCGAATCGTGTTCCTCAGGGGAAACCAGACCATTTAAAGTTTGGCAAAAAACAGATCAAGCCTTTGACTATTTATTCCCGTCATTTTTGATGGCGCGTTGGTGGAGTACATCTACGCCTCTCTATCGGCGCACGGCGACCGAGCTCGCGGGTGCTTGGTTGGATACTATCAATGAAGAAGATTGGGAATATGATTGTAGAATTGCCTCTCGAGGTGCCAGGCTTGCACAAGTGAAGGAGGTGGTTTCACTCAGACGGTTTCATGATGAAGATCATCTCAGTGCGGATGGAACAATATCGGTGAGTAAATTAGCCGCTCGCTGTGTTTCCAGAAAAAGCATATTTCGATCGATGGAGAACTCAGTTGTCTCGATTCCACCCAAAGTAAAGGAACATTTCTCCAAGTCTTTATTCCTTTTGGCAAGAGAATGCGCATCAGTCAATATGCAAACTGAGGTTGAAGAGATGCTGATGCTTTCAATCGTCGCGAGCGGAAAGAAAAACATCAAGCATCGGGTGTTCATTAGGCTCGGGCGAATATTTGGCTGGGCATTTGCGGCCAAGGTCGCTAGATTAGCGACATAGCTCTGTAACTAGATGACTTAGATATATCGCTTGGTATTGAGAGTGCTAGACTGGATCAAACTGTTATACACAAAGTTGCTCGCCAT
>CAJQNY010000209.1 GCA_905479805.1 uncultured Arenicella sp. | reverse complement strand
CTCACACTCAATGACGTCACTCTAGACAATAATCATGTTGTTCGTACCACTGTTGGTGGTCACGGTGGAGCGATTTTTAACCAAGGCAACCTATCGATTACCGATAGCACTATCAGCAACAACAGGGCTTTCTACGGAGGTGGCATTCATTCAGCCGGAGGCGAAGTCAATTTAACCAATAGCACAATCACCAAGAATTCCAGCCGTAAAGGTGGAGGCATCTAGAACAAGAATTCGAACCTAAACTTGATCAATAGCTTGTTGCAATCTAACACAGCCACTTCCTTCAGTGGTGGCGGAATTAGTTCTGAAGAAAGCATTACGAGCATTGAATCAAGTACCGTGATAAACAATGAGGCGTCCGCCGGCGGTGGAATATTCATTAGACGTCCATTGTCGAGTTTAACGATTAAGGATAGCAGTATTTCGAACAATTCCGCCAGCGGTGTTGGCGGCGGAATTTGTAGTTTTTACCGGGCTCGTGTGAGCGTGACAAACACCACGATTGAAGGTAATCGGTCCGCAAGGGGTGGTGGCTTATGCTTGTACAGTGAGGCAAAAGTGGTCAATAGCACTATTTCCGGAAACTCTGCCAGTATCGAAGGTGGTGGTTTTATCCTAGGGCAAGCCAACGTGACGTTGAACAATGTCACGGTTTCGGGGAATTCAGCGCTTTCACGAGGTGGTAACCTTTTGCTGAATTCCTTTGCTGCGTTAACCATGACCAACAGTATATTGGCGAACTCGAACACGGAGGATTGTTATATAGTCAATGGTGAAGGCTTCATTAGTGCAGATGACAGTAATATTATTCAGGACGGCAGTTGTGGAACGTCAGCACTATCGATAAACCCTAGACTTGGGTCGCTGCAGTTCAATGGCGGAACCACAAAGACACACGCTCTACTAAGCGGCAGTCTAGCCATCAATTCAGGTAACGGCATCTCTTGCGAAACATTCGACCAGCGTGGTTTTGAAAGAGTAGGTAATTGCGACATTGGTGCATTTGAATTTATTCCTTCAGGCCCACCTGTGCCCCCACCTCCTCCATCACCTACACCCTTCAATCCAGCTTCGGTGGTACCGCCTATAATGTTATTGCTGGGTGACGAGGAGTAAAGTTTGTTTTCTAAGGGCAGCGCGGAGCTACTTATGGCTCGACCAGCAACTTACAGACCGTACCCCGATTCGGAGTGGAAGAAATAGTAAATATAATTCCCTCCCGCTCGCACAGCTCTCTGACAATATCTAAGCCTAGCCCCTCGCCTGTAGAAGTTTTTCCCTTTGTATGGCGCTGTTGAACTTCCGTGATTTGGCTCTCGTTCATTCCAACCCCTGTGTCCCACACCTCGATACTTGTCTTTGCCTGGCGTGTGCGTGAAGCCAACAGGATCGCACCATTTTCGCTATGCTTAATGGCATTTGAAACTAAGTTAATTACGATTCTCATCAACGTAATTGGGTCGGCGTTAACCGTGTGGTTGCTAGGTCTGGCCCTTAAATTTAAGCCTTTGCTCTTTGCATCTGTGGAGAACATCACATCAACATTGTCGAAAATAGTGCTGACTGAAAAGCGCTCCTTATGATCTTCGTTTTGCAACTTTTTCACTTGTTGAGTCGATAGCGCTTGTAGTGATAGTTTTTCCAAGTAATTGAATGCATCTGATAATTTTTCATGCGACTGATCGCTATCTGCCGGCATGTTGTCAATAGCTTGGCGAAGCGTCAGCAAAGGCTGCCGAAGATCATGACTGACATTCTCCATTTGCAGGCGCCTAAGATCAGAAACTTTACGTGCTTGAATGTAGTTTTTCTGAGAACGCTGCAGTTTATCCGCCAACTCAAGCGATTGTCGTGAGGCTGTTAGTTCAGATTGTATGGCTTTATTTCGCTGCCTCATTATGCCCATCACTCTTAAAATTACCGCGCAAATAAATGCGATACACTCACAGATCAAAGCAAAATGGCCATAGTCGAGAGTATGATCAAGGTCATAATGCCCTGGCTTCAAATGTGCAAGGGTGGCGTAGAACATTGACGAGAGAACGATGATTGCACCCAAAAAATAGGGAATGCCACCTAGCAATTTTCGCTTAATAGCCGCGGCTCCGGCCAGTAATTGCATACAGGTTCCGACAGGAACAAGCGAGTAACCCAGAACCATCAGCCAATCTGTTTTTATAAAGAAAATAGCTAGCACCGCAAACAATATATTTGTTGCGATAGTGATATTCAACAGCTTATCGATCTTTGGTACAGTTTCACTGGAGTTAAAAAGCGCTTTTGAGAAAAGAAGCCCAAATACAGGCATCAAAAGCATAAAGCTCAAATTGGCCGGGTCGTTGTACTCCGGGTTCTGAGGCCATAGGTATTTAAATGTGTATCCATCCGCATTGAATACGTAAATGAGGCCAACAAGAATATAAACGCTAAAGCTAATGCCCAATTGCCATCCAATAACCGGAATCATTAGAAAAGCGATCAGCATCATTGTCAGCAAGATGCCATTCATAACCAAGTTCTGAGAGTGCTCTCTGGCGTGTTGCACAATGACTTCGGAGGGCTTACCCACCGCGATGGGTAAGTAGGTGGTATTACTTGAGCGGTAGCCCACATAAAGATCGACCGTCTCACCCGCTTCCATGTTGAAATCAACAGTAAGTAGAACAGCAGGCAATGGACGCTCTGAAAACTTGGAATTTTCTGTGTTGTATAGAATCTCTTCTATGCCGCCGTTTTCCCTAATGATAAAAACGTGGGTCTCTAAGTTATACTGTCGCCGTGTATCAAACCGCCATACACCACTCTGTTTCGAACTATTAGTAAATTTTGATCGCAACCAAACTCGAGATTGCGTTAACCCGAAGTCGATATAAGGCGTTTGGATGCTAGAAAAAGACTCAAGCCCCTGAACGTCGGTAATTGTCAATTCGGTGGTTGGGTCAATAAAAAATTCCACATCATTGATCAGATCCCTGTAGAAACTTGGTTCAGAACCAAGCTCAACGGGGTCGAGTGCTTTAGCTTGCGGTAGAAATAAAAGTAGTATGCATAGGCACCTAAAGACGATGCGAATTAACAACACGGGTTTACCGCTATCTAGTTTCATGTGTCTCACTATGACCTACGATGCAAAATAGTTCCATGGGGCGAACAACCCATCTCAACCAACTTCTGTGATGGCCAAACTTACTGTAGTTGTTTGTATTCTTCCAACAGTCCTTCTCTAAGGGCATAAACCAACAGCTCAGCCACTGAATTAACATTAAGCTTAGACATCAAACTCGCCCGGTGTTTCTCAACGGTTTTGCTACTGATGAAGAGCTGTTCGCCAATCATGCTGTTGGTATTGCCTTTCGCTAGATGCGCAAGAACTTCGCGTTCTCTATCGGTTAGCGCAATATCGATAGTTGAAGCCTCTATGGCTTTATTGACTCCCTCGGAAACATACGATCTGCCCGCCAACAACTCACGAATTGCGAACTCAATCTGCTCTGATGGTGATGTTTTCAATACCAGTCCATCTATGCCAGCGTTCAGCCAGTCACTTAGCAGGTTGGCTGACGTAAATCCCGTTTGTAGTAAAACCCTTGTCTCAGGGCTCCAACGACGGCACTCGGCATAGACCTCAATGCCTCTAGCCATCGGCATTGCGGCGTCAAGAATAAGCAAGGATGGTTGGTGTTTTTTTACCATCGCTATAGCACTCAAGCCATTATCCGCTTCAGCGACAAGCCTTAAATTCTCAACAGAGCCCGCAATCTTAGCCGTTCCTTCTCGAACCATGCTGTGATCGTCGGCAATGACCAGCGTGGCAATCGTAGAGCCCTCTGAATTCTTCATACAAAGATTATAGCCCAGTTCGCCGTTTAGAAGAGAGCACATCGGGCAAATGCCGAAAAGTTGATCAACTGGGTCAGGTTAGGAATTGAATCCAGCATCGCTGGCCTCTTCCATCAACGTTCCTCTCTGACCTCAAATATCATTTCGAGTTGTGGTTCTAGGAGGTTTCGAATAGCCCACGCTATGGTCCAAATTGAATTGT
>CAJQNY010000208.1 GCA_905479805.1 uncultured Arenicella sp. | reverse complement strand
GTTCTATCTGGAGAGATCACCAGTAATCGGTCGCTGGACGGAATTACTGAAAGAGTTAGGAATACTATTAAAGAAATCGGTTATACCGAATCAGACATGGGATTTGATTATCGCAGTTGTTCCGTGATGATCGCTTTAGATCGTCAGTCTCAAGACATCGCTGCGGGGGTCAACGAAGGCGAAGGTATCGATCTTGATCAAGGCGCAGGAGACCAAGGTTTGATGTTCGGTTATGCGTGTACGGAAACAGACGTATTAATGCCTATGCCGATCGAATATTCGCATCGTTTAGTGAAAAAGCAGTCTGAAGTACGCAAAAGCGGGCAGTTGGCTTGGTTACGCCCTGATGCAAAATCACAAGTAACGGTTCGTTATGAAAACGGAAAACCAGCGTTTATTGATACGGTTGTATTATCGACACAACACGATGAATCTGTGACTCATGCTCAGCTTGAAGAGGCTGTGATTGAGGAGGTCATCAAGCCGGTATTGCCGAGTGAGATGATTTCTAGCGAGACCAACTTTTTAGTTAACCCCACCGGTCGCTTTGTTATTGGTGGTCCGGTAGGAGACTGCGGTATTACGGGTCGCAAAATAATCGTAGATACGTATGGGGGAGCAGCCCATCATGGAGGAGGTGCTTTTTCAGGAAAAGATCCGTCTAAGGTAGACCGTTCAGCCGCTTATGCTGGTCGATATGTTGCAAAAAATGTTGTAGCGGCGGGCTTAGCCGATAGGTGCGAAGTTCAAGTAGCGTACGCTATTGGTGTTGCCAAGCCAGTTAGTTTAATGGTTAACACCTTTGGAACAGCTAAGATAGATGAAGCAAAAATAGAAGAATTGGTAGGGGAGCATTTTGATCTTCGACCTAAAGCGATTATTCAAACCTTAGATTTATTGCGACCTATTTATCGTAACAGTGCCGCCTACGGTCATTTTGGTCGAACTGAACCAGAATACAAGTGGGAGCATACAGATAAAGCAGACGAACTTAGAAATGCGGCTGGGCTATAACTCTTAGCTTACTAAGGATTTAGAAAGGGCCGCTTTTGCGGCCTTTTTTATTCACTTGGCTAACCGTTAATGGTGGCTATAGAAACTTGGGTTATATTAGGGTTTCGTTCACGCAAGATAGATTTTTATGAGGAGTAATAAGTGCGCATATATAAAATTCTTTTAATGCTGTTGGGGTTACAAAGTTGCATCACATCCGACGCGTCATCGCTTAGCAAAGGGTGCGTAGCAGAAGATCCAGCAAGATGTAAGATTCAATTGCTTAAGGAATCCTGTAGAGAAACTCTGGAGAATTACGCTTACCTGAGAGACCACCTACAATATCAAGACTACGGAGCCCTTTTTGCAGAAGATGCCACATTCCAGATCGGAGAAGGCGCAATAGCAAAAGGTCGTGACAAGATTGTTGAGGCGCTGCGTGATCGAGGACCTAGAATACCGACGCGGCACTTCACCAACATTACAAGTATGAACGTGCTTAATGCATCAACGTTAGAAGCGTTGAGCTACGTCAATGTCTATAAAGTTCCTAGAAATGATGGAACATCAGACATTCAGCCGAAACTGTCACCTTGGATAATAGGCGAATATTATGATCGTTTACAAATGGAAGGCGGCCGATGTGTGATTAGTTCACGCAAGGTAGAGCTTGTGTCACGAGAGGATTAAAATTTTTCAGAATTAGAATCTAATAAATAGTTCAAAATCTATTCCGTGATAAGAGCGAACAGTTATACTCGTGGTCTACCAGCCACATTTAGCTTAGTGCTTTATCAATGCGAACTTTTATAGCCCTCCCCCTACCCCAAACTATGTCGGATGCTTTGGGAGATGTCGCCGCACAGTTGAGTTACCAGGATAAAAGTCATGCTGTTCGCTGGGTGGATCAAAATAATTACCATATCACCTTAGCCTTTCTGGGTGATCTTAGTGAATCTGACTTGGAACAATTAGCTGATGAACTAGACTCTCATCTTGATCACATGAGTTTTGAGATAACCTTGAGTCACCTCAGCCCTTTTCCAGAGAGCCGGCCAAGACTGGTTGCCGCTATGGTCGAAAAAAATGACAGTTTAATACGGATACAAAAGCAAGTGATGTCGGCGGTCCAGGCATGCAAAACAGGCTGTGATAGAAAGAAATTCAATCCTCATATAACGTTAGGGCGGTTGAAGCACAAAAAGGCGGCTTATGTTACTACCACGACTAAAATACTTGAGGTTCAAGGTGTTATTGATGAAGTTTCTATTTTCGAAAGCCAGTTGAAACCGAGTGGCGCTAGCTACGAGGCCATGGTTCGCTATCCTTTGGATAACTATGAAGATCTCTATGATGAGCTGTTAATGGAGTAATGGATATTTTGAATATAGAGACACAAATAAAATACGATCTACATTGCCATTCCTATTTTTCCGATGGTGAATTAAGCCCAGATGAGTTAGTTAAATTGGCGCACGAAAATGGAATAAGTCATTTGGCGTTAACAGACCACGACACTTTGGATGGATTGGTAGAGGCAAAGTTAGCGGCCGAGCGCGAAGGTATCACGCTAATCAGTGGCGTTGAGCTCTCTTGTACATGGAGAGGACAGTTGTTGCATATCGTAGCGTTGGGAGTGGACGAAAGATCGGAGTTGTTATTAGAGGGAATTGAATCTAACCAAAGGCGTCGCCATGAACGTGCTGCGGCAATGCTGGAAGATTTAAAAAGGCACGATATAGAATTGGAGCACGAGCTAAAACACGTCCTTAACGGCGCGGTTCCTACGCGACCACACTTTGCTCAAGCATTGATTAACTTAGGCTACGTTAAAAACAAGCAAAAAGCATTTAAAAAATATTTAGTGAGAGGCAAGCCTGGTTATGTAGAGATGGTATGGCCCTCTTTGCAAGAAATTGGTAATTGGGTGAACGCATCAAATGGTGTAGCGGTGTTAGCCCACCCTCTGCGCTATAAACTCACACGCAGCAAATTGGTTACGCTCATTCAAGAGATGAAAGAGTGTGGTATCGAGGGAATCGAGGTTTCAACAGCCAACACAGACCCACAACAGATTAAAGTGCTGGAAAGCCTGGCGTTGGAGCATGATTTGCTTGCTTCTATCGGATCAGATTTTCATTCATTGAACCAGCCGTGGGCAAGACTAGGAAGTGCACCCGAGTTGTCATCAAAATTAGATCCCGTTTGGGCTAAAATCACCTAAATTTAATACCCGTATTAATACCTATGTTAGAAACAGAAGTCGCAGCCATGAAAGGCAACCCCACTGTCTATTTAAAAGATTACACGCAACCTAGCCATTATATTCCAAAGGTCAATTTGGACTTTAAGTTGGGCACAGACACGATAGTGGTCGCACAATTAGAGGTTGTTCGCCGGTCGGGCACTGAGCAAGGGCCATTGGTGTTAAATGGAGAAAAGCTAGAGTTGATCGAGCTGAAGTTGGATGGGATGGTTTTAGACCAAGCGGATTATAGTGTTGACGATATTTCTCTAACGATTAATAAAACTCCTGAAAAATTTGATTTAGAAATTACCACAAAACTGACACCTCACCTCAATACTGAATTGTCTGGCTTGTATCAATCCAGCGGGAATTTTTGCACACAATGCGAAGCGGAAGGGTTTCGACGGATAACCTATTTTTTGGATCGACCCGATGTATTGAGTATCTACGAGGTCAATATTACCGCCGACAAAGCATCTTGCCCCATACTGCTTTCAAATGGCAATCCAGTTGCTTGTGGCGACAATAGTGATGGTACGCATTGGCATCGCTGGCAGGACCCTCACCCAAAGCCGTGTTACCTTTTCGCACTTGTTGCCGGTGACCTTGAATGTATAAGCGACAAATTTCTAACTTGTTTTGACCGTGAAGTAAGGCTGAATATTTATACGCAAGCACACAACATAGATAAGTGTGAGCACGCGATGACATCACTTAAAAGCTCTATGCTTTGGGATGAACAAGTCTATGGTAGAGAGTATGACCTTGAGGTCTACAATATCGTTGCGGTCGACGATTTCAATATGGGTGCCATGGAGAATAAAGGACTTAATGTCTTCAACTCCAAATACGTACTGGCCGATTCACAGACGGCGACCGATACGGATTTCCAAGGAATAGAAAGCGTAATCGGTCATGAGTACTTTCACAATTGGTCTGGTAATCGGGTGACGTGTCGCGATTGGTTCCAACTTAGTCTGAAAGAAGGCTTCACTGTTTTTCGGGACCAAGAGTTTAGCGCTGATATGGGTTCGCGGGCAGTGAAGAGAATCCGAGATGTACAAACATTACGCACCTATCAATTTAAAGAAGATGCTGGGCCAATGGCACACCCGATTCGTCCTGATTCTTATCAAGAGATTAACAATTTTTACACCGTCACCATTTACGAAAAAGGCGCTGAAGTAATTCGCATGTTGCATCGCCTCCTTGGAGAAGAAAAATTTCGACGGGGGACGGATTACTACTTTCAAAGGTTTGATGGGCAAGCCGTAACCACCGAAGATTTTGTAAAGTCCATGGAGAAAGTGAGTGGCCTAGACTTAGCACAGTTTAGGCGTTGGTATACTCAGTCGGGCACGCCACGAGTATCTGTATCAGAGGACTATGATGCTGGGCGTGGCGTGCTCAATCTAAAATTTCAACAGTCGTGTCATTCTTCTCCAGGCCAGCCTGAGAAAGAAAATTTTCAAATACCTATTTCGCTAGCGCTGTTTGATCAAGCAGGCAATAAAACAGTGGAGAAGACACTGGTTCTCACGAAAGAGCAGGAGAACTTTGATTTTGGTGATTTGGCCGATAAGCCAGTCGTTTCTATGCTTAGAGACTTCAGCGCACCTATTATTTTAGATTATACGCAGAGCGTTTCAGATTTAGTCCATCTTATAAAATTTGATGACAACGGTTTTACTCGTTGGGAAGCAATGCAGCGGCTGACATTAAATGTACTGTTGCCAGCGATTCAGCAAGACCAGGCAAGTTTTAATGAAGACGATTATCAAACTTTGCGTGGTGTTTACCATTCTTTACTGACCCAACAAGCGGATGATAAATCTATTCAAGCCGAAATGTTAAAGTTGCCAAACCTCAGTTATTTAGCTGAGCTATCTAGGCCAATTAACCCAAAAGCAGTAACGTTATTACGAGAAAGCCTCCTAAAAAGATTGGCTACGGACTTAGAGGCTGAGTTCACTCAAGTTTATCTGGACAACAAAACAAGCGCTGAATTCACAATCGATGCACATGCGATCGCAGCTCGTGATCTAAAAAATTGTTGTTTAGGCTTTTTGATGGCCACCGGTAAAATAGACAACTATGAATTGGCTCGTAGCCAGTACGAGTCTTCTACCAATATGACCGACAGGATTGCGGCATTTACTGGTCTGTTACATAGCAACTATGGTGGCAGACCGGAAATTATAGCGAGCTTCTACAATCAGTGGCAGGCCGACTCTTTGGTTTTAGACAAGTGGTTATCCGTACAGGCAACAGCCAATGATGGTTTAAGCGACGAAGCTGACGTATTAGATAGCGTGTTGACCTTGATGAATCATTCCGCTTTTTCAATGAAAAACCCCAATAAAGTTCGATCCCTCATTGGCGCATTCACATCAAATATGCGTGCCTTTCATTCTATCGATGGAAGAGGATACAAACTGTTGGCAGATGTTGTCATTGAGCTAAACAGCATTAACCCACAAATAGGATCTCGCTTGGTCTCGGTGCTCAATAATTGGCAGGCTTATAGTGAACCGTTTTCGCAAAATATGAAAAACCAATTACTGCGTGTTCAACAAACACCTGCGTTGACTAAAGACATCGCTGAGATTGTTAACAAGGCGCTTGCCTAATGTGATTATGGTCTTGTCTAAGTTAGTAGCGCATAACATAACAGGCTAATCAACCCAGCCAGGATCAAATTCAGCCGCAGCCCTTCTCGCATCATTTCTTTTACGGTAATTCTTTCAGTCGCATATGCGATTGCATTTGGGGCTGTGGCGACTGGCAGCATAAACGCACATGAGGCGGAAATGGTGGCAGGAATCATTAGCAGTTCGGGAGCTAATCCGGTTTGCGCGGCCGTTGCTGCCAAAATTGGCACTATTAATGTCGTCGTCGCTACATTTGAATTAAGTTCTGTCATAAACGTGACTAATAAACAGATCATCGCAATGACGACTAATATTGGTAGGCCGCCCACGACCCCGCTAAGAGCAACGCCAATCAATTCCGCCAGGCCGCTTGAAAAGAACGCCTTAGCGATGGTAATGCCGGCTGCAAACATCAACAATACTCCCCACGGTATCTTCACCGCAGTTTGCCAATCTAAGAGGCCGTCACCTTTTTCTGAGCGAACAACAAACATTAAGGCCGCCCCAAAAAGAGCAACTGTCGAATCACCCACACCGGTAAGTCCCATTGCTTGAGTCCAACCACCAAATGGCTCACTGCGAAAGATCCATAGACTAACAACAACACCGAAGACCATAACCACACGCTTTTGATCAATACTCCATAATTCAGAATCCGCTAGCTTCACATCACACTGACCGCTAACGTTGCGAGTCAACCACAACCAAGCGACCGGTAAGATAACCAATACAATGGGAAAGCCAATCTTTAACCAGGCTAGAAAACCAAATTCCCGGCCAACCACCTCTTCGTAGATACCAGCAAAAATCACATTGGGTGGCGTGCCGATCAAGGTGGCGATGCCGCCGATTGAGCAGGCAAAGGCGACCGCCAAAATAAGCGGCGTCTCCATTTTCGGGTCGTTAAGTTTAGCGAGCGCCGCTAAAGCAATCGGCATTAACATCAAACACGTAGCGGTATTACTTATCCACATTGATAGAAACGCGGCAGCTGCCATGAAGGCAAACACCAACTGTTTATTCCCCTTAGTACCAACTAAACGTAAAATAATCATCGCGAATCGTTCATGCGCACCAGATCGTTCCAACGCTTTGGCCATGATGAAGCCGCCCATCAAAAGTAAAATAATATGGGAGCCTAGGCCAGCCGCAGCTGTCTTATGATCGATAACATTGAAGAGAGGGAAAGCAGCAAAGGGGATAAATGATGTAGCCGGGATAGGTAAGGCTTCGGTCGCCCACCACCATGCCGTTAACATGGTTATGGCGGCGGTGATGGAGGGTAGGTATTGAACATCATAGACCCTCATAATCAAATAAAGTGTGGCGCTTAATAATGGTCCGAGGACTAAGTGGTTTAGTTTCAAAGCTTATTCGTTTCTTTTAATTAAGGTCTAGTAGGCAAATTATAACGATTCTAAAAAAAATAGTACTAAAGCGATGAACGGTTGCGATTGAGTGCTAAGTGGTAATAAAACGCAGTTTATCAATCAGAGTGAGTTAGCAATTCATCGACATTTGTCATAGACTAAGCCTCCCAGGTTATTGAAGCAGTACTTTAGGTAGGGGTTTCCAGTCATTTGTTTGGCCAAAATCACGAGAGTGAAATGGCAATACAAGTGAGCAAAGATTAATTCTCTGTGAGACCTAAAAAGTGTTTAAGAAAAACAGCGCCCAAAAATTGGCGCTTTCCATTTTACTTTCCTTCGTTTTATTGACGGTGCCCGCCGTGCGTGCGCAAACGTTGCCACCCGAAAAACTAGCAGCGGTAATGTCGATCATAAATATGTATCTTCTTGCTGATCGAAAGCCCCCAATTGATCAGCCGTCTGGGTTTGGAGTGGAGTTAGTGCTTGGAGATCTATCCCCAGATACCTTTGATATTAGTGAAAACCTATATGCACAGTTCGACCTTCAAGACCAAGATGTAGAGCTTTGTTTTTTTATTAGCTCAGCGTCTACGATTGATGTTGGAGACCTTACCCTTGAAGTGAATGGAGAGACTCGTAGTATTGCATTAGGAGAGAATTGTTATTCGATTCCTAGACACCAGCAGAGAGAAGTTAATTATGTCAACTTAGTAGTTAGCAATGCTTCAGTTAGCCTTAACTTAACGACGTTGGAGTTGCTTTCTTCCAATCAATCTCAACTCGCGTTGCCAAGACTGACGCGCGGGGGATGGGATGATCGAGCAGTAAGGAAAGTCATCAAGATATTCGCATTTGGAGGGCATGCTACCGACGCGCAAATACGTGAGTGGGCGGATATGTATCCACAAGATGCAATTCAAGAAATGCTTACGTTCGACGAACATAATTTGAAATTGTCTCCAATCGCTGCCAGCGATCCTTATAGAGATACTGAGACAGGTCACGGTACTTTGTTAGCGTTTCAAAATTATCTTTCTGATGAAATGTCTAGTTACCCAGTGCCGGTTGGTAATCGCAGTCAATATGGGGTCAATGGTTATAATTTTGATGATGGTTTTGGTCGAATGATAACTGTTCGCGGGTTAAACCCGTTTAGGCAAAAAATAGGGTATTGGGAGACTAACTACCATCTGGCAACCAACCTTGATACCGAAGTGAGCCGCCATCAAATGGCTGTTTATTATGATGAGATTATGGCTGCGCATGAAGCCGGATTACCGTATCACGAAGTGATGGGTGTTGCGGCTAAGTCTGCAGCTGTTGCCATGCAGTATGGTCATCGCCGTAATCGTTGGGTATTTGATAATGACCTAGGAGAATTTGCCTGTGATTGTAATGATGACTTTGCCCGCGAAATTCACCAATTATTCTATGGCATTTTTGGTGAAGATGACCCTAACCATGAAGATGGAACAATACGAGAAACCGCTAAAATGCTAACGGACATGCCCGTCTACTACAACAGCGGCTACGATACGTTTGTAACTTTTGAGACGGATCAGCACCATGTCGCAGACCTAACAATCCTGGGGCAGACGGTGACCGGAGCCAATGCTAGTGAAAAAATAGATAGTTTGATGCCTATATCTATGAATCATCCAGAGAGTTTAAAAAATCTGCCAATCATGATCATCTCGGTTTTAGCTGATGATAATTTGAGCGTTACGGATCAGCAGGTATTGAGAAACTCCTGGGCATCGATGGGAAGCAATAAGAGTTTACTTGATTTTATTCAGGCTTATGCGATATCGAAAGTTTTTCATAGTTCGTCACAAATTAAATATTTGACCAGTCATGAACGTGCTCTATATATGGCAAACAAAACTAACTTTGAAAACATAGAAGCATTTTTTGGTGGTGCAAGTTATAACGGAGGTGATGCGGGGCGGTCTGTTGGGGGTCTTATTTCAGATGACAATGCGGGTGACTTCTTCAGGCCGTTGCATAATGTGTTTGGCGCTCAGTCCTCATTCGAGGCTGCAGACTCCGCATTAGCGTTTGAGAATAACTATAACGAGCTATCTGATGAAGAGCATCATTTGCGGACACGGGTTAGTTGTGGCACCTGCGATCTAGGACAACCTTGGTTCAAAAAGTGGAAGGATGTGTTGCCCAAACGTGAAGATGGACGATTTTATGTGGCTGACGTAGCGCAATGGTTGTGGAATCATGTGGTTGGGACGACCAGCAACTACACAGATTTAGAAAAGGCGCACCTTTATTCCTTCTTGGGGGCCGCTAGAAACAATCCAGATCAATCCAGCGATGGAAGTGAGGCTTTCGATTTCAATTTTCTAATGTGTATGGCAGAGGATTATCAGAGGCAGGAATCAGTGACAGCCGTTCCTTTGAGTACTATGTTGTTGGGCGGCAATTGGGATAATTATTGTCGTCGAGGAGATGATGGTGTTGGCGGTTATAGCGCATTGGAACAAGAATCCATTAATAGAGTTTGGAGCCGACAATCTATTGAATCGAGCTCTTTGGCACAAAGCATATTAAGTCAGTTAGCTGAAACTACGATCGACCTAGAGGCAAGCAACGGGTCTAATTCTGGGGCCGATGTTCGGGAAAATGCCAGGCAAAGAGTTAGCACCGCTCTAGGGTTTATATTTACCACGCCCTATGTTTTTGCGGAGGGAGCCAAATGAGTATTAGTAATATGAATAGACGTCGTTTTTTGCAATCGGCCATGTACTCCAGTTTGTTATATGGAGCAGGTGGTTTCCCTGGCCTATCATCCAATGCGTCGGCAGCGGCTTTATCAAATAGAATTTTGGTAAACCTCAATCTTAGTGGTGGCCCAGACATGCGTCACTTGCTGGTACCCGCTTATGATCCAGCTCCAGACAGTTTTGGAGCAAAATACTGGAACCACCGCGTTCGGTCTCACCAACTTGTAGAAACCGGGGTCTCTGCTCAACAGCGTTATGAGCAAGATTACTACGAATTTGAAATTGGTGGGTCTACATGGAACTCTGCAGGTTTGGTCGATGCCGCGAATCTTAATAGTGGGATTAAGTTTGGTATTTGGAAAGAGGCGGGATGGTTAATAGATATGCTTCGGGAGGGTAACGTAGCGCTTATCTGTAATGCCGTTGGCGGAACGAATCGTGCGCATGATTTATCCAGCCTTATGTTAAGCCAGGGCAATGTGTTGTCTGGGCTTAATAATCGAGATCGATCTGGGTGGGGTGGCCGTGTAGCTAGGTCTGCCGGAGGTAACTCGATCTCTATGAGCAGTTCACCCAGCGCTTTCTGTTTCGGCCCGCTGGGTATGGCGCCGAACTACAATCCAAATGCCATCGATAATGTAGATTTAATCTCCGTGCAAAATGCTCGAGAAATCGGTTTGTTCGATTACGATTTAGAACAATCTCAGCAAGGAGATGAAGACTCTAAAATGGCGAGAGCAGCAAAGAGCTACTACGCCAGCTTACGCCAGCAGAATGTGGCTCTAGCCTACCAGAAGTTCATGGACCATGAGTTAAAGGTCAGGGATTTTGGTGAAAAGATACAAGGGCGCTTAGAGTCTGTGCCAATACCAACATTAATTGAGGCTCTATATTCTAATGTCAACGGGATAAATATTGACCCTAATGATGCAGGTAATACAGGCCGGCGTGTCTTACTTAGAACTTCTCTAGGAGGACAGATCAGAAACTTGTACGACATTATTGCAGCCAATGATCTTTTGTCTCCTCGTGTTTTATCGATGGGTTATGGAAGCTGGGATAGTCATGGTGACCAACGTCAGGTGCCGGGGGTTTTGGCGACAGACCCAAATAATCCATATGAGTATCGTGGAATAGAAACGGGTTTGCGTGATATTTTTGGTGGTCAATATGGTGCAAACCCAATTGACCCGACAGCACTGCATTGTGGTTTCTCTGCTCTTTGGGAAAGTTTGCCGTTACGTCTTGATGGCGGTTCCGATCTTAGTAATATTGTGGTCACCGTAGCCGGAGAGTTTGGACGGCAAATTAGAGACAACGGTGATAGCGGAACCGATCATGGCAAAGGCAATTTGATGTTGGTAATTGGTGAAGGCGTAACTGGTGGAGCATATGGTGAGATGTTCCAAGAGGCTGAGGTGGATAAGTACGATGATACTAGTCTTAATACACCGGATATTGACCCTCGAAGTGAAATAGATTCATTCTTTTCTAAGGTTGCAGACTGGGTAGCGCCTGGCTCAGGCACTGCTGTTTTTCCTCGAACTCAAAGCAGCTATAGTGGCATTGATCCGCTAATCGAACAGGCAAATATTTTCGATAATTTAATGAGCTGATGGGAGTGAAATGAGGGGAGAGCCAATTTTTAGGCCGGTAGCTCGGCTACTGGTGGGGACTACATTAATGATGTATGCGGTGATATCACTGGCCAGGCCTGACATACAATCATCATGGAGCAACAAGTACCCGAGCTCTACCTCAGACGATATGGGGTGTCAACTCTGTCATCAAAGTGCAGGCGGGGGTTCTCCTTGGAACGCTTATGGGTGGGAACTCAGAAGTGTTTACAACACTAATGGCTTTAATATAGATGCGGCGTTCGATACGGTCAGAAACCTTGACCTAGACGACGATCCTATTTCGGCAACTGTCCTAGATGACATTCGAGCAAATCTACAACCAGGGTGGACGAACGGGCCAAATAATACGATCTATCCATCACTGGGGTCTCCGACAACGGGGCAGTCTCCTCCTTCACCTCCAATGACTACCGCACTGGACTTCCCTTCTGGCGTTGCAGACCCCATTGCAGACATTAGTGTTGGTACAGTCTCAGTTGATTTAGTGGAGGTGGCAACGGGGTTCAATGCACCACTACGTGCGGTGAAGGCACCCGGAATAGATGGCAGTTTATTCGTGGTTGAACAAACAGGAAAAATTTTCCGGGTCGAATTAAGCACCGGCGATAAAACGTTATTTCATGATGTAGGCAACGATCTAGTTAATATCAATGCAGGCTATGATGAGCGGGGCTTGCTCGGTTTAGCCTTCCACCCTAGCTATCAAAGCAATGGATTGTTTTATACCTACCAGTCAGAACCTGTGAGAGCCAGCCAAGATGGCGTAGTTGATTTTTTGGCTGGGGATCCACCAGCAACACCTCAGCATCGGTCAATGGTGGTTGAATATCGTGCAAGCAATGCAAGTTGTAATTCAAGTGTGAGCAAAGTTAAAAATTTAATGGTTGTTGATCAACCACAAAGCAATCATAACGGTGGAGACCTTGTTTTCGGCCCAGATGGCTTTTTGTATATTTCGCTTGGTGATGGCGGTGGCGCAAATGACCAAGGGCCAGGACACAATTTCAATGGGGCAGGCCGAGATAATACGAGTGCTCTAGGATCTATTTTGCGCGTAGGTGTTTCAGGCAATAATTCATTAAACGGAAATTATGGAATACCGCCTGACAACCCCTTTATATCAAATGGCGACACTGGTTTAGATGAAATTTTTGCTTTCGGCTTTCGGAACCCATTTAGAATGTCTTTCGATGCTAACACCGGTGACCTGTATGTTGGTGACGTTGGGCAAAACCAGGTTGAAGAAATAGATGTGGTGATCAACGGGGGTAATTACGGTTGGAATTGGAAGGAAGGGAGTTTCTTTTTCTACTATCCAAGTGTCGGGAATTTTGTAAGTAATGGATCTGCGCCTGGAGCCCCCCCATCTTTAGAGGACCCAATTGGCGAGTACGATCATGGCGATGGTATATCGATCACTGGCGGGTATGTGTACCGTGGCTCAGAGGTGATGAGCGCGACGGGCAGATATATTTTTGGTGATTTTTCTGGGCCTAATTTTGGCAGCGGCTCTGGTCGTCTTATGGAACTGAATCTCGCAACGAATGTGATTAGTGAGCTGAATACCTCTTCATCATTGGCCGGCTACTTAACTGGTTTTGGTCAAGATGCAAACAATGAGCTCTATGCTGTCGTCAACAACGAATTCAACCCGTCTGGGGTAGATGGTAAATTGATACGCATCGCTAACTTAGGCCAGGCGCCTACTTTTCCACTTGGAGAAAACGAATCACCACAATGCCCGCCACAGGAAGAAATGTGTTTTCCGATATTGGCATCCAACGGTCGAGTCGCTAATATTTGTTTGTGATTTAGGCTCTTATCTATTACTCAATTATTCTTATTTGACCTGATGAGTAAATAAATTAAGTAGATTGGAAGTCCGAAAATAAATAAAACGATCGCGATCTTCAAAAGCAGTAAAAGGTCCATCTGTCGTAAACACCAATTTGGTTAAGCTAAGCCAATCAAAGGTCTGTTATCTTTGTTATTTCACTAAAAGCTGTTTTGGTCGCTTCGCCTGAAGCCTCAGCTATGTATTTCTTGAACTTGAAATATACATCAAATATTTCGTAGCCGCCCTTTTCATCTCTTACTACAAAAAAGGGAGCGCGTGTAACGCTGTGTTCTTTGGCTAGCCGCATTCCCTCTGAACTAAGGTCACGTTCATCTGCGATGGCAATATGATCTATTGTATCTAAAAGCCCATCGCTGATGAGTCGTTCAGAGACTTCATGGCACTTTTTACAAAGCTCGCCATTTGACAGTATCTTTTTTACAAACGTAATCTGAGTCATTTTTACTTAGTGTTTAGTGCGACGTCTAGAGAAAATTAAATCTGTGTTGTCGGCAGCCGGTTGATAAACTTCTGAAAACTCTTCAAGTGCGGCAAGCGCGGCGTGAGCATCTTCACTGTCAGGGAGCTCAAAAGCATCACACCCAGATCGAGCTAAGAATGCTATCTGGTCATAATGAACATCGCCCACGGCACGAATTTCTCCTTCAAATCCATATCGTGTTCGCAGTTTGTTGGCGTGGGAATATCCTCGGCCATCAACGAAATTCACAAATGTCAGCACGATTCCTGAAATATCCTTCAAGTAATCCAGTAACTCTTCAGGTGACTCATCGGATGCAATCTGCACAGTTACTTGGTCAACACGCTCAACTATAGCGTCTTTGTTTTCTAAGAAGAACGCCAGCGGCACACTTGATGCTTGGCCAGTTATAGCATCGATATTGAGATCTTCATCCGCTGCGAAATGTATTACAGCATTGGCACACACCGCCCCATTTTTAATAACGAATGAGTTCTCTATATTAGATTGAATACGATCTACAGAGGCTTTGCCCCGTGCCTTCAAGGCGCGATTAGGAGCAGACATCAGTTGGTCTCCTTGTAGACGCGCTCTTTGAATGGATCAACACCAATACGACGAAATGTGTCGACTAAGCGTTCATCATTTTCTCGTTCTTCACGATATACATTCAATATGTCTGAAACCGCTTCACCAACCTGGGCTTTGGCAATAGCAGGGCCTAATCGTGTGCCGAGAGCCGCTTGATTGGACGCATCACCACCTACGGTAAACTGATACCACTCTTCGCCCTTCTTATCGACGCCGAGAATTCCAATATGACCCACGTGATGGTGTCCACAGGCGTTCATGCAGCCAGACATCTTTAGTTTTACTTCGCCAATATCATAAAGC
>CAJQNY010000207.1 GCA_905479805.1 uncultured Arenicella sp. | reverse complement strand
GTAGCCTCGCGACCAAACTCAGTTGATAGAACGATCATCACTTCATCAAGGTTCAATTTAGATGAGTCCTGACCGTTTGGATCAATCACGTCATTTAGCGCGGAGAATAAGCTGTACAAATTACTTAAGGGGACTTGTACCGCCTCGTAATCAGAAGTGATCAAGTCGCCATGTGTATCATAGCTAGGTTGATTATTTCCTAGATTGCGCCGGCCCACATCGGCAACCAACACATGGCTTGGTGAATCTGTGGGATGTGTTAGTAAACTGGCTGCCAAGTTAATCGCGGCGCGAACCGGGTCCGTTTGATCATCGTCAGGATCCCCATTTTCTTTTGCAACACAATAAGCCGAGTTCGGTACAGTAGTGTTGTTCGGTAATAGGTTCTTAAGGCTGGGGGCATTAAAAAGCGCGCTGAGTGCCGCGTCGTATTCGTCGTAATTTTGTGATCTGACCATCTGGTTCGCATTCCCGTGAAACATCAATTGATCTTTATATTGGCCATTTAATGCTCTAAGCAAATCGTCTCTCTGCGCGCTTGTATTATCTCGGTCTAGACGATTGTTCAGCAACGCAAGGGTTTCCATTCTTAAAAACAGAGGCCGGTCTGCGCCGCTATGCATACCTACAGCCATGCTCGCTCCATCAAAATATGGTGTTGTTAGATTGTAACCAGTGTTAATTACATAAGCGTGAGGGGTTAATTGATTAGGTTTTAGAATACGACTTCGTCGTGCGATTGGTACGCCAGGTCCGCTATGTCGACCATTGCCTGGATTTGTGCCAGTCAGTCCATAGGGGAGCGCTACCTCGTGTATCTCAACCGGCGTATCATCATGCCCCATTGTTACCATTCGCATGCGGTTCATTAGGTGCCATATTGGCTTTGCGGCCGGACCTAAAAATACCGAATCAGTTCCAGAAGTGCCTAAGGCCGTAGGGCTAAGTTCGTTGAATAGAGGCGTGTCAGGGCCAGTGTTACCAGCGTTTGGGCACTTAAATACTACTTTCTGCATTTGGCTTTCCATGCCGGAGTAGTCTGGCACACTGCCATTTTTCCTTACCCAAAGTGTTTCCCACGTTGAAGGAGCACCGATTAGATTGATTTCAAGTATCTTAACGGGCGGGCGATCGTACAGCGATGAATCTACTTGCCCCCAGTTATTCGCATACGCCTTTTTAGGCGCAATCATAGTGCCCGTAAATGCGGTTGCTGATGTGAGTGCCGATGCTTTAAGAAATGATCGACGGCCTTGTTTAAGCGTTTCCTTGGTCATAATACAGCCCTGTATATGGTTATTCGGCCCAACCGCTTTAAAGCTTGCCTTTGATATTGCTATGCAACTCCATTGACTAGCAAAACCAATTCTATACCAAAACCTGAATGAGAGAATCTCCCCAAAAGGGTGATATTAGACAATCATCTATTTGATTGGTTGTTTGAAAATGCCTAAATTAATTGATAGTTTAGTCTTCTACTCCACTAATAAAAGCTCAGTCTGACGGCTATCTAAGTACCAAACGCCGGAGGCATCAAAGTGGGCATCTTCTTCGAGCATGATGCGGATTTCCTTGTTCCACTCTTCAATGTGAATGGCGTTGTTGAGTTCAATTGAATAACTGGTGTTTAGGTGCAAGGGGTAATCACCCGAGCCGGCGACGCCTCCTTGTGAATCCCACATACCTAATGTGGTGCCCGCTCCATGTCCGTGATAGCCCAGTGGGTGAGTGTAAATAGTAGGCTTTAGCCCTGCCTTGATGGCTTGCTCTCTCGACTGCTTCAATACGGCGTTGCCGGTCTTGCCGACTGCGAAGTTGTTGGTGAAAATATCTTGCAGTTGATTGCCCTTCTTTAGCGCGTTGCTCAAATAGGTAGGGGCGTTTGTTTCGCCTTCTTTAAGAACATAGGCGTGTTGCTGAGTATCCGTGTTGAGTCGTAAATACGAGATGCCAAAATCTACATGCAGTAAGTCGCCGTATTGAATGACTTGGCTGCCTGTGCCATTCGTAAAGGCGTCTTCATGATCAAACTTAATTTTATCGCTGCGTTGTATTGAGACAGAAGGGTGAAACCAAGTATTTAATTTGAGCGACGCGACTTTCTCGCGAAACCACCAGACCAGATCGTCGGTAGAGGTGCGGCCTGGTTCAATGGCGGCATTACTAAACCCTTCGGCAATAATATCGTGCGCCAATGCGGTCATGCCTTTCAGTAATTCAACCTCTTCTGGGATTCTGGTTTCTAACCAACCAACCGCTAAGGCCTCAGCAGAAACTAATCGTTGTTGGAACTTTTGTGGTAGTTCTGCCAGTAACGTGGCTTTGTCCGTTGCGACCAGGCCGTCGGCGTGTGACCAGCTTGTAGATTGATTAATACCGATGATTTTAGGTTGGTACTTTTCCATTAGCGCGACTAAGGCCTGCCACTGATTTGGCTGAGCTTTTTTATCCCAGGCACGTTCGAATAGGCTGCCTACGTTGTAAGGCGCAATGGCGAGTGCTTTCACCGCACCACCTGTTCTTACAAAAGCAAAGATGGTGGTTCTTCTGGCGGACATCCAGGTGGCAGGAAGGAATGTTTTGAGCACTGGGTCTTCGTTGTACTCACGACTAATCAATACCCACATATCGATGCCGGTTTGTTCCATTAAGCCCGGCAATAATTGATGTATTCGCTTTGAAGTAATGTCGTCAATTATCAGCGCTTGTTCTTTAAGCGGCAGAATTTTAATGGGTGGGATACTTTTGTATAACGCAGGTTTTTCCGCGGCAGCGTTTCCACACACTATGAAAATAAGTGAGAACATAAGAACGGCATACGAAGTTTTGGTATTGATCACGGGTGGTGCTCTTTGAAGGTACGCACTAATACAAGATTGAGTTTAAGGGCAATGTAGCAAAGTCCCTAGCAGAATGTCCAGTGGAGAAAACTTCACACTGAACCTCAAACGGAGCTTCAAGCGAAACCGTATTTACTTTATTATGTCTACTCCGTAATAGGATGAACCTCTAACTTAATAAGTTTACGAAACTGTGCTGCCTAAGTTTTCGACTCAATTGAGTTTTCAGTTAAGTATTCCATCTCAAAATTAACAAGCTAGCTAAGGACTGCCGAATGCTCACAGATATATTCAAAACTCTAAACCTCAAAAGTGTTGTCTTGATTCCTATGCTGGGGATAACCTTTCTTCACGGAGAGGTGTTTGCTCAAGATTTAAGTTCTAACCCCAATTTAGATGTGCTTTTAAAAACTAGTTCTAATGCCAAGAGCGCTTCCCAAGTCAATATTGGTTCCGTGGCCAAAAATAGTAGCCACCGTAAACTTGGGCGATTTATCTCTGCCGCGATGACACCCAAATTGACAATAGCGTTAAAAACCGAATCGGACTCTCAGTCAGAAGAGAGTAGATTTAAAGCAACCGCTTATACTAGACTCAGAGGCTTAGATGAAATTCAGGTTTATGTACGGGTAAGGTCAGTAAGCGAGAACGCAATCGCTCAGCTCGAGAATGCGGGCCTCGACATAGAGATCGTCAATGAGAAGTTAGGAAAAATTCAGGCGTGGACTAGCTCCGCCACCTTACATAAATTGCTGACATTAGACTTAGTTACAAAGGTGAGCGCACCAAGCTACGCTATTTCATACAAGGGTTCTGTAACGACTGAAGGAGACCAAATATTACGTGGTAATGAGCTGCGGGAACTTGGTATTACAGGTAAGGGTGTTAAAGTAGGAATTCTTTCTGATGGTAGCAACAACTGGCAAGACGCGGTGGCTACAGGGGACCTTCCTGCACAGATTACGCGCTACGGAACATGCTCCATTGCCGCTACTTCGGCCGACCCGGAAAATTGTATCTCCGGTTTGAGCGGTACCTGTAATGAAGGCACGGCAATGGCAGAAATTATTCATGATATTGCGCCTGAAGCAGAACTCGCTATTGCATCGGTTTCATCATCATTGGAATTTATTCAGCGTGCAGAGCAGTTAGCGAATGAGTTTAAAGCCGATATTATAGTCGATGACCTAGGCTTCCTCGGCGAACCTTACTATCTAGATGGCGATATTGCACAAGCTCTAGATAACTTGCCTGAGAGCGTGCTCTTGGTTTCTTCAGCTGGGAATAATGCGGTCAGACATTATGAAGACCGACTTGATTTCCGACAAATCTCTGGTGCGACGATCCCTGGTTACCACGATTTCCATCCGCAAAAAAACGATGATCCTTTTCATGGTTTCATCGTTCCAGGAGGTACTGGAACCCGTATCATTATGCAGTGGCATGAACCCACTCGGGCTTACGATAACTCGGCAAACGATCACTCTATCCAGATATACAGTCCAGATGATTTTCTAGGCGAAACCACATTTGATAACCGGGGAAGTTTTGCGTTTGAGACGGCCTGTGTTTACAATCCAAGCAGTAATGATGAAGTACGATTTTTAGTAATTCCACAGCCTAGTTCTTATCGGTCTATTAATGGCGACTTCACCCTCTTTTTTCTTGGCTCTGGTGCGATGGAATACCCAACTGCACGCGGAAGCATTATTGGTCATGCAGCCCTGGAACGAGTTCTCACGGTTGGTAGCATTAACGCTGACGACCCCGGCAACGACGACATCACTTTCTATTCATCACAGGGACCATCAAAAGTATATGCACCGGGTAGCGCCCAGTTTGAGCTAAGACAAAAACCGGATGTGACGGCAATAGATGGTGTGAGCGTCTCTGGAGCTGGTAGATTTTCGACCAAATTTTTTGGTACATCAGCGGCGGCTCCACACGCAGCAGGCGTTGCCGCATTACTTAAAAGCGTGCCTTTTTCTGAAATCGGAAATGTAAAGCAGGCGATACTTGCCAATGCAGTTGATCTTGGCGCGACTGGCGATGATTTTGTATTTGGCAGCGGCCGAATCGATGCATTGCTCGCAAGGAAGGCGCTCAGGGTTAATAACCCTCTGCCTGCGATGTTTTTATTGATGCTCGATGATGAGGAGCCTGATTCCCAATAATTGGGAGTTTACGCTTGGTGTTAGCAGTACGCTTATCTTGCCTTTCGAGAAAGCGAGCTCGAACATAATGGACATGCTTGGCTGATGCTATGTGACGAGGTGCTGCAAGCTGTTACAATCTCTCGGCCTCCCACCCCTTAATAAACTCTATGCGTATTCTACTTGCCCCAATGGAAGGCGTTATAGACGCGCAAATGCGAGCAGTTCTTACTGGTTTAGGCGGCTATGATCGATGTGTTACCGAGTTTATTCGGGTAACTGAACAGATTATTCCGGATCATGTGTTTCATCGATTTTCACCGGAGCTCAAACAAGGAGGGTTAACGCCGAGTGGCGTGCCAGTGTACCTCCAGCTGCTGGGTGGGAATATTAAATACATGGGCTTGAATGCGGCTAGTGCGGCCAAGCTGGAACCACAAGGTATTGATATCAATTTCGGTTGTCCTTCTAAAACGGTTAACAACAGCGATGGCGGCTCGGTGTTGCTAAGAGAGCCACAGCGTGTAGGCGAGATAGTAAAAGCCGTGCGCGATGCCGTTGATCCTAGCATTTCGGTCACCGCCAAAATACGACTTGGTTTTGCCAACAGTGATTTACTGGAAGATTTGGCCGATAAAGTGATTGCCGGCGGGGCGTCTGAGCTGGCGATTCATGCGCGGACCAAAGAAGATCGTTATAAGCCACCGGCGTACTGGAATAAAGTAAAATCAATTGCCGACCGAAGCACTATTCCGGTCATCATCAATGGTGAGATTTGGAACCCTGAACAAGCTGGCACGGCGCTTGGGGAGAGCGGCTGTAACGACTTAATGCTGGGCCGTGGTGCATTGGCGTGTCTTGACCTTGCTGCTAATATTCAGGCTCAGCAGAATGGCCAGGCATACACCGCAATGACTTGGCCAGAAGTATTGACCGTCGTGGTGGGGTATTTACGTAGCACCGAAAACAGGCACCCTATGTTTGTTAGCAACCGTGGCAAACAATGGTTGGTTTTTTTACAGATGCACTATCCCGAGGCGAAGGCGGTATTCCATCAAGTCAAACGATTGAAACGTGCGGCCGATGTGTTTGCCGTGCTTGAAACAAATTTAGCTGCGTCGTTGCCGCTCACACAGTCACCCTCACTAATAAAGTTATCGACCAAAGCATATTAGTACATTAGATTGATCGTGCTTGATATCTGGATCAGCAGGCGTGGATTGTTTCAACAGATTGAGATAAAGCTTATATTAGAGGCTGTGTAAAAGCACGATACCTACAAGAACCGAAGAGTAAAATGAATCCACAAGTAAGCCGGTATTGGCAACAAGCAGACGAGTTAGCCCAGTTCCTATTGGAGGCTCACGATGGGAACCTAACCGTTGCTATGCCGCTGGGGTTGGGAAAAGCTAATCACTTGATTAACGCCCTTTACCAGCAAGTTAGTGATAATCAGGGGTATTCCTTAAGGATTTTGACGGCGCTCAGCTTGCAAACACCCCAACCTAAGTCCGAGCTGGAAGAGAATTTCTTCACGCCAATTGCAAGTCGATTATATGGAGACTATGAAGAACTCCTGTATGCGCGTGACTTGATCGCGAACAAATTACCCGAGAACGTAGAGGTAAGTGAGTTTTTTCTGCAGGCTGGTTCCTATTTAGGTAATCAGCACGCGCAGAGTAACTATATTAGCGCGAATTATTCGCACGTGAGTTCCTATCTAGTCGATGACAAGATTGACCTGGTTATTCAGATGGTGGCGCATACGGGTCAACAAGAAGGTAGCGATCAAGATAATAAAAGCAGCGACCTAAGCCTGTCGTGTAACCCTGATATCACCTTAGAATTATTGGCTGCCCGGGCAGCTGGGGAAACCGACTTTATGTTGGTTGCCGAGCTGAACGATGCACTGCCGTTCATGGCCAATGATGCGCAGCTACCTGAATCGGAATTTGCACACGTGCTCCTTGGTGAAAGTACGAGTTCGAGTTTGTTTAACGTCCCAAAAGCTTCAGTGGATCTAGCTACGTATGCAGCTGGTTTCCACGCATCAAGCTTGGTTAAGGATGGCGGTACTCTGCAAATCGGTATTGGCTCGGCGGGCGATGCTGTGGCATATGCGCTGATCATGCGACACCAGAATAACTTGGCATACCGAAAAATTATCGCCGCGTTGAATGGTGAAAAAGATCTGAGTCATCTGCATCTCGAGCCGTTTGAGCTTGGGCTCTATGGGGTGAGTGAGATGCTAGTCGATGTGTTTTTAGATCTTATGCAAGCCGGCGTTGTTAAACGTGAAGTGAACGGTGTATTGATTCATGGCGGCTTTTTCCTCGGCCCGAACTCCATGTATCAACGTTTGCGAGATATGCCGGAGCAACAGCGCAACAAAATTAATATGACTGCCATCGGGTACATCAATGGTGCGCACATCGATTTTAGGAAAAAGCAGGAAAACCGTCAGCATGCCAGGTTTATCAATAATGCGATGAAGGTCACGTTGTTAGGAGCCGTGGTGTCAGATGGTCTGGATAGTGGCCAAGTCGTTTCGGGTGTCGGCGGCCAGTACGATTTTGTGCGTCAGTCTTTTGCGCTTAAAGATGCCCGCTCTATCATCATGATTAAAGCGTTGCGTGCTAGTGGTGGTCGACCAAGCAGTAATATTTCTTGGGCTTATGGTCACACCACAATCCCGCGGCATTTGCGGGATATTGTGGTCAACGAGTATGGGATAGCCGATTTGCGCGGCGCAACTGATCAAAATGTTGTCGCGGCAATGTTATCGATCGCTGACACTCAGTTCCAGAAAGATCTCTTAGAAATCGCAAAATCCAATAACAAAATTGCTTCGAATTTTGAGTTGAAGCAATCATGGGAGAATAATTCAAAGCACGACCTGTTCGCCAAATTGCAACCGTTTAAACAAGACGGCTTACTACCCGATTACCCCTTTGGTACTGATTTTACTGAGGTTGAGCAACGTCTAATTCCAGTATTGCAAACGTTAAAAAGCGCCAGCAGGTCTAAAACTGCATTATTGGAATTAGTGGTTAAGGGTTTGTTTGGGAGCAGTGATCAGCAAGGTAACGCAATGCTAAAACGCATGGGCCTAGATCAACCTTCTTCAATGACAGATAAAATTACTCGGCTCGCATTATTGGGTGCATTACAGTAGTTATTGCTCGGCATAGTGCCTGCCAGCTAAAGTAATCACGGTTGGTAGTTATGTTAGAATCGCGCGAGCTTCCAGATCTAGCCATTTACACTAAAAAGTCGTCATTTCGCTTTCACCAAAAACTACCATGATCCCTACCACTTTATTAGGCACAGCCAAAATCCCCAACGACGGCGGTGAACTGACGTTATCCGAACGCGATGGAGATTTTGCGATTAAGCTCACAGGCGTGCATGGAGAGCTAATGTCCAGCCGTATGTATTCCTCTGAGCTCGCATTAGCTGAATTAGGCTGCGCGCATATTCAGGCAGTTGAAAATGCTAAGGTGTTAGTCGGTGGCATGGGCATGGGTTTCACTCTGTCTGCCGCACTCAAGGCGACGACACTCAGTTCTGAGGTGCTTGTCGCGGAACTGGTGCCTGAGATTATCGAATGGAACAAAGGCCCCTTGGGCGAGGCTGCCGGCCGACCACTGGATGATGATCGAACGCGAGTTTATTTGGGTGATGTGGGTGAGTTGTTTATGTCTCGACAAGCCACTTACGATGCGATTTTGCTGGATGTTGATAACGGCCCCGAGGCCTTTACCCACGATGATAATAGCGAGCTCTATTCACTAGAAAGTTTACGCGACATACGAGACACACTGCGGCCTGATGGAATGTTGGCGGTTTGGTCAGCGTGGCATGATCCAAGATTCACCAAGAAGCTAAAGAAAGCTCGTTTCAAAACCAGTTATAAAACGGTGAGAGCGCATAAAGGCAAAGGCAGTAAACACACTATTTATCTGGCTCAGAAATAACCTCGCTCACTGAACTTACTTAGCTACCGCTCACTGAATTTACTTAGCTACCGCTCACTGAATTTAGCGGTCGTTAACTCGATATTAATGAACTGATTCCCAGCTGCAGTTTGTCTAAAGATTCTGCACTTTAGTTCGAATCTCGGCGTATCTAAAATTCTCACACCGCGCGAAGCCGGATAATTGACGAACCTTGTTACGCGCGAATATCGGCACACTCAAACCGGCTAAGAAACGGCAAAGTAATTCAACTGACAAGGGCCCAGATACCTTCGTGGCCAGATGGTATTTCAGTTCTGCTAAGGCCTCGCTTAGTGCTTCGTCTGTAGGCCAATCTTGTTGCTGTGAATAGGCGAGCTTTGCCACTTGCCCTCTACACACGGTGCAATGACCGCATTGTTCCGGGGAGTTTTGGTCATCAAAGTATCGTGACAGGTTATAACTTAAGCAATTATCCAGCTCGAAAAAGCGTATCAATGCGGCAATACGTTTAATCTCTTTTAGTTCTTTGTCTACAAAATACTGATGTAGTTTTTGTGCAAGTTCACCATCCGACAGCAACTCCTCATTAACTGAAAAGACTTCTGTCATGCGCTTGGTTTCAAGTTCTATGCATTGAGTTTCTTGCAGGTATTCGAGGGCGGTGATGACCCGTCCACGATCACTATTGTAATTAGTAAACAGGGCATCAAAATCGGGGTCTCCCCACACTTTTTTCATGTTCGTGTGCTTGAAGATGGCTTCTACAAAGCTACGACGTTCACCTTCAAATTGATTAATTATCTGATCTTTGGGTTTTATAAACTTGTATTTGAATTCTGCAAAGTAGGCATACATTGGACGCACAACACCCAATATTTCGAGTTGAACCAACAAGGTTTTTAAGGGCAATTGCCGCACGTTGCTGGCGTTCGACAAGCTCACTAACTGCAGCTCCCAGTTGCCGGCCTGCACTTCGGTTCTAATGTTGTTTAATACAAAGTCTATGGCGCTTAGCTCAGGCGTATCGCCATAGACAAAATTTTCGACCGTGTTTAGCCCATCAAGGTTCGCTAGGGTGATACATCGTGAGGGCAGGCCGTCTCTCCCTGCTCGGCCAATTTCTTGACTGTAGTTCTCGATAGACTTGGGAAGATCATAATGAATAACGAAGCGTATATCTGCTTTATCAATCCCCATTCCAAAAGCGATGGTGGCGACTATTACTTGAATTCTGCCTGCCATGAACTCTTGCTGAATATGTTGCCGTTTATCATTATCAAAACCGGCGTGATAGGCCGCAGCATTGACATTGTTCTGGCATAGAAAATCGGCAACGCGTTCAGCCGATTGTTGTAGCGTCACATAAATAATGCCGGGGCTTTTGGCTGTGGCTGGCTCCGATACTTGTTGCAGCAGCTGTTTGTTTTTATCAGCCGTGTTCACGGGAACTACCGCCAAATCAAGGTTGGAACGATAGAACCCTGTTTGCGCAATATGGTTTTCCGCAATACCAAACTTATTGGCCATATCACGTTTAACGGCTTTGGTAGCAGTAGCTGTTAATAATAAGACCAGCGGAATATTCAACTCATCACGATATGCTGGCAGTTTCAAATAATCAGGTCTGAAATTGTGGCCCCATTCTGAGATGCAGTGGGCCTCATCTACAACCAACATGGAGAGCGGTACACTGTCGATGAACTGACGAAAGCGCTCATTTTTGAAACGCTCGACGGACACCATCAAAATCTTTATTTCACCCGCACGTACATTTGCCATCACCTGCTGATTCTCTGCAGGCGTTAGCGTGGAATCAATGCTGGCTGCTGAAATACCTTTGCTGGCTAGAAAACCGAGTTGATCTTTCATTAAGGCCAGTAGAGGAGACACGACTAGAGTGAGATGTGGTAGATGCAAGGCAGAAAACTGATAACACAATGATTTGCCTGATCCCGTAGGGAAAATCGCCAGCGAGGAATCGCCGGCCAATAACTGTGAAATGGTTTGCTCTTGCCCAGCGCGAAACTGATCAAAACCGAAGGTTTGTTTTAAGGTGCTATGAATGTCTTCATTCATGTTTTTAGTGAGTGTCATACAAGATTCCTTTTGTACTTAAACTTCCGTTTATTAATAAATGGACCCTCAAGAAAATCAGTCTTTCTTCTCGATGGTTATTTCGATATTTTTGGTATCACCGGCAAACCACTTTTGTACATAGACGGTACCCATAATAGGCATCTTGCCGTCCTCCGGCTCTTCCTTGTAGCGCACGCTGTTTTTGGTTTCTTTTTCGATGCTGAATTTTACGGTGGTTTGCGACATGCTGGTTCCTAATTTTTTTAAAAGCGGTTGTTCTAAAATTGCTGGATATTCTGAATAAGCGATAGATCGATTAACCTGCCCGCATTGCCAACAGGGCTTTAACGTCAAGCTCACCAGAATAGCGAGTAAAGTCTGTGTCCTTTTCACCAATGGCAATTATCGACATACGGTCTGCTAATTCGTTGCCTTCTACACCGACGTGACCATTCACATGCAATACCTGTATCTTATTTTTTAATTGCTGGTGCAAGGCAAACATTTCTTTGATTAATTCAAGGTTCTTAATTTCACCGCCCTGTTTTTTCCAACCCTTTTCCTCCCAGTTAACGGCCCACTGGGTAACGCATTGAATAGAATATTTGGAGTCGCAGAATATGGCGACAGACCTATCTTTGTTAACTTCGTCTGCTGCCATGATTAATGCCTGATGCAATGCGTTCAACTCGGCGGTGTTATTAGTGCCATTCGGTTCATATAAGCCATACCAGAGCTCATCAACAACATCGTTACGATACACGGCAATACCCGAACCTGCTTGGCCAGGATTGGGGTCACAACCGCCGTCAGTATATATTTTGGTATCCAACGGCATTGCTGCGATCTCGGCGGCGGTATAGGTTTTCACTGTTTGTCTTGTAGACTTCTTTTTCACTGGCGAACCAGCAGATTTACTCGCAGCAGGCGTCGGATTACCACTGAAAGCTGCTTCAGCTTCTTGACGTGTTTTGAAGGATTTATATTTTGCAGCGGGGAATGCATCAACCTGCTTTTTGCAGGTATCCCAATCGGTGAAAATACCTGTTTGCCTGCCTTGCCATACTACGTAAAACTTTTTAGCCATTGGTAAGTCTTGAATATCTGAATAGGATAATTATGGCGACAGTATACCTATCTCTTGAATCCAATTGAATTAAGGTTTCTTTTCCGAATGCCAATCACAAGAGCCATTTGAGTCTTACATTAAACTGGGCAGAAACATCACTAGGGCGGGGGCGTAGGTCACAATCAGTAATGCGACTAATAGGGCTAGAATAAATGGCCAAACTTCTCTAACAAAGTCAGCCACGGGAACTTGAGTCACTGAGCAGGTAGTGAACATCATGGAGCCAAATGGCGGCGTAACTCCGCCAATCATGATATTTACGATCATGATCATGCCGAAATGTATGGGGTCAACGCCCAGGCCTACGGCAACCGGTACCAGCAGAGGGGCAACGATAATTAGGGCTGCACCGCCTTCTAAGAACATACCAATGGCCAATAGAAAGACATTCATGACAGCGAGCATGAGGTATTTATTAGATGTGAAGTCTAGAAGCATTGCGGTAAGTTCTTGGGGTATGCGTTCCCAATTTAAATAGTAACCAAATACCGATGCCGAGACGATAATTAACACAACGGTTCCAGTGCCATAAATGGTATCTAATAAGATGGACTTGATGTGTCCCACCTCAAGTTCTCGGTAAACAAATATTCCGATTAGTACCGAAGCTAACACGGCCATCGCACCCGCTTCAGTGGGCGTAAATAAACCGAACCTGAGCCCGAGAATGATTCCAAAGGGCAGCGATAGTGCCCAAATAGACTCTTTTAACTGTAAGCCAATTTCACCAATCGTGGCGCGTTTATCTCGGGAGGGTCTGTAGTTACGTTTTTTTGAGATCAAGGTAACGGTGAACATTAAGGCTCCCGCCATAATCAAGCCGGGCACATAACCGGCCACGAATATTTTCGCCACGGACACTTGCGCAATCAGAGCGTAGATAATCATTACGATGCCTGGAGGAATTACCGGGGAAATGGCAGAAGACGACGCGGTAATGGCGGCTGAAAACGCACGGCTGTACCCGCGCTTCTCCATTTGCGGAACCAGTATTTTACTTTGCATGGCAGCGTCGGCATTGGCCGAGCCTGATACGCCCCCCATAAAGGTGCTTAATACTACATTTACTTGGGCCATACCCCCGGTGAGATGACCAGTTAACACTTCAGCCATTTTCATCAACTTATTACTGATGCCAGAGTAATTCATGACTGATCCGGCCATCACGAAAAATGGAATTGCGAGCAAGGGGAAGGAAGCCGCTGAGGTAATAAATTTCTGCAACACCAGATCTGGCGGCATGCCAGCATCAAAGAAAGTGAAATAGAATATAGACGCACCAAACAGCGCATAGGCGATGGGGATACCCGTAAAATAGAGTAAGAATAGAAGGACAACAGGTAGGTAAATCATTCGGTTTGCCCCTTGCTTAAATACTCCATAATATCTCGAACTAAAAACCTGACTGTATGCAAAGTGATCAGACCGAACCCAACGATTAAGGCTGAATTAACGGCGGCCGAACTAATGCCCAAAACGGCGGTGGGCTTCACCCACGCAATGTTGGTGAATACTATGGCCATATAAAAGATGTAACCGTTGATCGCCAATAAAACGAGATCTACAACAAAACGAATGATCTTCTCCACCTTTGGTGATGCTTTGGTCACTAGCACATCAATGCCCATATCCATTTTATGTTTATAGGTGGCGCTTGCTCCAACAAACACACACCAAACAAAGCAAATGGTGGCGACTTCTTCAGCCCAAAAGATCGAATAATTAAAGAGATACCGCAAGAACACATTAACGATAACCAACACAATCATAGTGACTAGAAAGCCACTGCAGAGGATCTCTTCTAAGTTCTTAAAAAAGTACGTCATCGCGGCTTTCATTTTGTGGCCCTTGCGCGAATCAATTTTAGTTCAGCTTGAATTTGATCGTACATTTCGATAGTCACACCGGGTAATTCTCCGTCGTACAGTGCCAACGTCTTTTCCTCAAATGCGTTTCGGTCAATGTGATTGAATTTTACTCCCTGCGCTTCCAGATCGGTGATAACTTGAGAGTGTTTATTTTTAAGCATTTCAATCATTTGTTCCGCCTCATAGGTAAACTCATGCTCAATGATTTTTTGGTATTTTGGTGGAATCTTAGCCCAAACATCCGTGGAGATATAAACCCCGCAGGTTCCCAAAAAGTGATTGGTAAAAGCCACGTTCTTTTTGCCTGTTTCATAAACCTTGGTGCCAAGATTAGTGAATTCAGACCCCTCGAGCCCGTCAACCACACCCTGTTGTAATGCGCTAAAAGTCTCACCCCATGGCAACGGCGTGGCGGTCGCACCCATGGCGTTTAGGGTTTTAATAAAGAGTTTGCTTCCGGGTGTTCGGAGTTTTACACCTTTTAAATCTTCGGGCGTCTTGACGACTTTATCGGTGATCACGCTCCGAAAACCAAAAATATATTGCAGCGAAAGAACTTTAAGGCCTTTGTCTTCGACTTTGTTAAGCCAACCCTTGACCAAAGGTGTCTTAATCAGCGCCATGTACTCTTCAAAATTGTTGTAAAGCATGGGGCCAACTAGAGCAGTGAACTCTGGAACATAATCACCAATATAGGAGGGGTCTTCAACTGAGATAAAGTGCGCACCACGAACCACCATCTCTACACCATCCTTATAGGTAGCTATTTGGCCGCCTGGG
>CAJQNY010000206.1 GCA_905479805.1 uncultured Arenicella sp. | reverse complement strand
CGCGCATGAAATTGCGCATACAGTTCCTCGACAACCTGCTCCTTACCTTTAAAGTGGTAATACAAGTTACCTGGACTAATGTTCATCTCAGTAGCCAAATCAACGCTGGTTACAATACTCTCTCCGCGCTCGTTCAATAGTACGAGTGCCACATCCAGTATCAAGTCACGTGTGCTCATTTTAGCCATAGGATCAGTCTACCAAAGAATTACTTGCAGTTCTTCGGCTTAGGAAGGCCAGCAAATTTACTAGCGGTTCGCGTGGGGCCACCCGGAAAAAGCTGTTGTAGATAGCGGCTATTGGCGTTTTCTTCACCAAACCTTTTTTTAAACAGTCTCACAACCATGCGCATAGGAGGCGGAACATTATAGTCTTCATAGTATTCACGAAAGTACTGAATGATCTCCCAATGCTCGTCGCTAAGCGAAATACCATCGCTGGCAGCCAAAGCAACACCGACCTCTTCATTCCAAGCTAGGCGCTTTTTAAGGAATCCTTGATGATCCAAGTCATAGTCAACGCCATTGACTTGCAGGCTCTGTATTTCAGCCATTACCACGCGACCTGTTTTTCATAATTGACGACTAGTCCTACAAATTCTTGATAACTTATCAGCGTAATATTGGAATAATAATTGGTGATGCCGCGCAAATCGACATCGTCCTTCAACGCGTATAGAGCAACGTTTTTCGACTCACATTTCGCGGTAAATGACGCCAACGTAGTGGCAGACTGTAATCCTAATACGCTATCTTGCAATAACAGAATGGCATCGCCTTCAGAGGCAAATGCCAGTTGCTCAAATAACCAAATAGAATCGTGCCACGACTCAGAAAGTGTAAATAGGGTCGAACTCAAAATACTAATACCTGATCTTGGTTACTAATTAGCTTTGCCACATCGTCATTATCCAAAACCGTTGCTTCAATCAACAATTGGCTTGTCGTTAATCCACGGGCTGCCATGCTATTTTCATGCACGAATAGTTTCTCAACACCGAAATCTTCAAGAGCACCGAACGTTTTTGTGTATTGTTTGATACCACTACTACCCGATGCTTGACCGTCTTTTACTTGGAAAACCCCATCATGCAAAAACAAAATACTCAATTCTTGATCAAACGCCGCGCCGACCAGAACAGCATCTAAGCCTTCTTGCCCGATTACGTTGGAATACGGGCCCACCGTGAAAATGTATAAGAGCCTTTTCATTTGAATGTCACCGTTCGATCTGAACTTAGACTCGCATCAGTAAACACACCCAAGCCACCGACTGCAAAGATTGGGTGCATATTATGAGCTTCTTTTCCGAGTTCACTTTTTTGTGACTCACTAATAATTCCTCGGCGCTCTGCCGCGGATACACAACAGACTAAGGCTACCTGGTTGCTGCTTGCGAAATCCACCCAATGTCCGGTGTTATCAAATTCATCGCCCATCAGCGTCGCCAGACTATTCCCTACAGAAGTTCCTGCCTGATAGAAAAACACTTGGCTTATTTCATGCCCTCCAGCAACCGCAGCCTGACAAAACATCAAGGCCGTATATGCGGCTTGAGAATCATGGCTACTTCCACTCACCAACACATTAATTTTTTGCTTATCAATCATCGTCCATCAAGGGGTCTAGCTGTCAGTTAAATACTCTATCTTCTTCGGCACGCATGTCACGCTTTGGCATCTGTAGATAAAAGCCCTGCTCGTGTATATCCGAGAACACCTGTTGGACTTCGGCTTGCGGTAATTTTCGATCTTTTGTCAGCTCAAATTCAATAACGAGAGATAGTTCACCAAGCATTTTTGTTAGGGCTTCTGGCAAGTTAGAGTCTGCGATTTCACCTCCCAAATAAAGGAAATGGTCTTGCTGCTTTTCACTTTTATAAACGTAGACTTGCATTAGCAACTCTCCTTCTTCTCAATAATAAACGTATCCACGCGTGCATGACCATTCAAATCATGCTCACTAAAGTGCTCTACAAGCACATGGGGTAAGTGCTTTAACATCGCATCAAAATCTGGCTTTGCACTCGGGTCGGTTGCTAAAACCTTTAAGCACTGCCCATCTTTCATACTTTTCAAGGCCTGCTTTGCACGCAACAACGGTATCGGGCAGCGTGTACCACAGGTATCAATAGTGTGATGTATTTCGTGGCTTACGGGCATGATTTACTGATAATTGATTGGTTTTCACCAAGGTTAATTTTTGGTTAAGCTGTTGGGAATCTATGACTTTCGTTAGCCCAATGTCCTATTATAGACCTTCAGCGTGCGTACATGATAACCAAGATATACTATATGCAACTCGAAAATGTAATATTCAAGTACTTGAAAATGCTTCAACCCAGAAATTCAGTCAAACAAAGCTTGGCGCTAATGATATCAGCACTGCTTCTTAGTAGTGCTGTAGGAATTTCTTCAGCTCAAAGTGATCACTTTGACCAACTTCCCGACCTGGGTTCTCAAGCCGCTAATTATTTGTCAGATGGTGACGCATCGAAGCTAGGCAAAGCGTTCATCCGTCAATCCCGTTATCGCCAACCCTACGTCTCTGATCCTGAATTAGTAAATTACATTAATCGGCTCGGGCAAGAACTGCTAGCGGTGAGCCCTGATGCTGATAAAGAATACCAATTCTATTTAATCGACAACAACATAATAAACGCCTTTGCAGTACCTGGGGGCCATATCGCTTTGCACACAGCAATTCTGACCAAATCGGAATCTGAAAGTGAACTAGCCTCCGTTATCGCACACGAGATCTCTCATGTTGCTCAGCGGCATATTGCCAGAAAACTTGAATCATCGAAGTACGACAGTTGGATTGCCTTGGGCGCCCTTCTCGCGGCTGCCGCTGCGGGTGGGTCGGATGCCGCACAAGCGGCTTTTGGATTGGCCAATGCAAGCATTATTGACCGGCAACTAAATTACAGTCGTTCCTTTGAGGCTGAAGCAGATTCACACGGTATCAGGCTGCTTAGTCATGCAGGGTTCAAGCCTTCTGCTATGCCAGTGTTCTTTAAACGTTTGCTGGATGAAAGCCGAATCAGCAAATCATCAGCACCCGAGTTTCTACGATCTCACCCGCTTACAATTAATCGTATTGCGGAGTCATCTGAGCGAGTTCGAGCCTATCCTCCAGGTAAAGATAGAGACGAGTTCGATTTCCAAATGATGAGAGCCAAGGCTACCTCTGCGTACGCACGAGATAAGAGCATTCCACGCGATCACTATAAGAACTTGATTTCTGAAGGCGACGACAGCCTACCTACGGCATACGGCTACGCGTTAGCGTTGTCTGAAAATGCCGAATACGGACTGGCACGAAAGGAATTTGCAAAGCTACTGAAGCAGCACCCAAATAACATCACACTGCGTTTAGGCCAAGCTGAAAATGAACAATACGCTAATCAAGTAGATGAGAGTCTCTTTTTGTTTAGATCCTTATATGAAGAACAAATCGCACAGGGCAATCACTTAGTTGATATTTACTACGCTAACGCCCTTGTACTGGTTAAACGTCACAAGACAGCGATTCCTATATTGCGTTCTGCAATCGCCAATAATCGCAATGAACCGTATTTTCATCATCTGTTATCACGTGCTTATGGTGAATCCGGTGATCAGTTTCGCTCTTTTCAAGAAAGAGGCGAATATCATTACCAACGCGGTAACTACGAATTTTCTTTGAAACAGTTTGAGCGCGCAAAAACCCTGACAGAAAGTAGCTACGAGCTAGCCCGCATTGGCGCAAGAATTGAGGACGTTGAGTTAGAGATTGAGGCTATCAAGAAGCTCTAATCAATATTTATACGAAAAACTTTCTGATTACTTCAGCGGTCGCCTCAGGTTGCTCTAGATGAAGCATATGATTACAGTTTGATACTTCATAATAGTTTTGCGGTGCAATACGTAACGTGGTCATTATCTCGTCAATCCGACCGTTATTACCCCACTTTTTATAGAACATCGATTCGGTTGCCATGACCAATGCCGTTTGAGCGGTAACCGCACTCCATATTTCACGTATATCATCTAAGTTGTAACGAACTGGGTTTGTATTTCTGTGACGGTGGTCGTGCTTAAGCATGTAGGCACCCTCATCTCCGACCGGCTTACCCCATAGATCGGCTAGCTCCTCGATAATATGATCGGGCAGAGATGGATTCCCCTTGTATATCGAATGTTTCAACAAATTCGCATTGGGGTAAA
>CAJQNY010000205.1 GCA_905479805.1 uncultured Arenicella sp. | reverse complement strand
CACCCCAGCGTAGAACAATTATCAGCGACGTTATGAGAGTCGCAACGATGGCAATTGATAGTATTAGGTTAATAAATTACTCCTATTTTTTACGAGCGATAATGTAGGCTTCTCTAGCTGCTTGGCAATCTGGGTCTAGTAGACCACCAACCAAGCCATCCGCATCAGACCAACTGTTGTTAATGCCCACCATCTGGGAGGTGACACTGTTAACATGTCGTTTCGTTGACTCGATTGGCATGGCTGGTTTTGCCGCAATTTGCTGCGCTAATTCTGTTGTAACCTCATCAAGGTTTTGTTGCTCAACGACTCGATTCAGGAACCCTGCAGCTTTCGCTTCGTCAGCATCGAACTCTCGACAGGTCATCACTAATTCCTTGGTGAGAGCTGGGCCTATTTCACGGACCAAACGAGGGACGCCGCCCCAAGCAAGTGGAATTCCAAGATCAATCTCTGGAATAGAAAAACGTGTATCCACAGCGGCAACTCTCAAATCACAAGCAGCTGCCAACACCAGGCCTCCGCCCACGCACCAGCCTTGAATTCTGGCAATGGTAACGGCTCGCATCCCTTCGATAGCATCGGCCATAAGTCGCCCCGCATCCGCCGCCTGGCGTAGGCCCTCATCGGCCGCATTCGAAAAGCCACGCAGATCCGCTCCCGCCGAAAATGCACGCCCCCGTCCTCCGACAATAACCGCTCTCACATTTCTCTGACTATCAAACCATGCCGCGGCTTGAAACAGTTCTTCCAGCGTTTGCAAAGAAAGAGGATTAAGGTTTTCAGGGCGATTAAGCCATAGAAAGCCAAGCTCTTCTTCTACGCTCACTTCAATAGTTTCAAACCTCGTTTCGAACATACTTACACCCATCATTTATCCAACTTAACCCACACAGGGTTACTATAGGCATAGCGCCCGTCTTTATCTAGGACTACAAGGCTATACCACGTGTCGTTTAGCGGAGAAACAGTGAATCCAACGTCAACCAAATCTCTTGATTCGTATTCACCTAATGATTGCTGTGCTAATTCGGCCCCATCTTGAATCAAAGTTACAGACTCTAACCCGGCGACGCTTTGCAGTTGATAAGACAACTCTAGTTCGCTACCTGCCTCGACCACCTGAGTCGAACCAAACAAGAGTTCGGGGTAAATTAGCGGACCCTGGCTGGCATAGGAATGCCCTGCTTTCAACGCCTGAACATAGCTATTAACATCTAGGTCTTCAGTGACGAAAACAAAGCTTCTAGCGCCCCCTGAAGAATGAATTGGCAGTGTACTCCAAACATCATGCACATCCGAGCCTGCGGCAAAATAGGCCGGCTTGCCTTGATTCCAAAAGGTCCATGCTCGCTGTAAAGTCAGAGGTTGATGCAATGAATTCACTTCGATCAAGTCAAATCCTAGGTCAAGGCCGCCAGGGACAATACTACCTGCCTCAAGATTCTGTTCTGTTTCCTGCGACAAACTATCAAAATAACCGTAATTCCCAAACGGATGATTTACGTGAATCACGTCCGCGCCCAAACGACGTGCTTCTGCGAAAATACCCTGTACTGTAAATTGACCTACTTCCGGATTAACCGTTTTGTCTTCGTCTATCGGGTAGGCGTTAAAATGTGCCCATGAAGCTGACAACTCAGTACCCGCTATAAAGTTCATTCCCTGAGTCGCCGCTAAACGAGTCATTTCAGCATTATTATGGGTCGAATCATGGTCACTTAGAAAGGCTAAATCTATTCCTGCCGCCCGTTGTGATCTAAGTACATACTCGGGTGGCGTGAAGCCATCTAACACATCGGAATGATGGTGTAGATCGGCACTATACCAATTTCGTACCGATGGCTTATCTAAGGTGTCAATCTCCGCAATTAACTCTACCTGTTCACCCGGCAACGCCGATAGCCTCATTGACAGTGGTTTCGAAATGAAACCACCAGCTGCCGAGACCTCAAACACATAATCACCCGGTGCTATGTCAAACTCAGCACTGCCACTCTCACCTAACTCAGTAAAAAACCTTGATTGTCCAAAGTACTTTATTGATGGTTTCAAGCCCTCTACCACCGATATCATGGCGTTCAAAGGCGCTCCACTCTCACCCTCTTTCACCGTCACCTTCAAATGACTTGGAGGCAACATATCATTCATCCCGATCTCTACATGACTGTTCGTAAGCACATCAACCAACAGTTTCTTGCCAGGCGAATATCCTGGAGCCACAGCAGCTAATTCATATTTCCCTAACGGTAATGACACATCAAACCTCCCTTCCTTGGCTAAGACCCAAGAATGGAGCCGATCATCTTGCTTAATGATAACCGCAGAACCTTCCACTGTTTGACCATCGGCACCACCGACACTCCCACTAACCCTTCCTGCTGACAGTTTATCTCGCTCGATTTCGCTTTCGATAAACGCAGATAACTTCGCTGAATTCTCGATTTGAATGGTCGCAACAAACTCTCTTGTCTCACCTGGTTCCAACCCATGCTTTAAATAACGGTCTCGTCCTGTATACGCAACATGGTCAGCGAAGGGCGCAAATATTCCGAGCGCCCAACCCTCATCATAAACTGCAGACCATTTTCCCAATGCAGGTGCTTGAGATATCGGGCTTGAATCACCTTCCGTAATCCCTGGCATTCCAAAAAGGTGTCCGCCATTCGGCCATGTTATGTAGCCCGTTGTCAGATCGGACAGCGCTTGTGCACCACCATTGGTCATTTTGGTCGTAATAGTTACTGAGTTACTTGCAGCTAATATTTCATATTCGGTAACCAGCATTACTTCTGCCCAATCCCTCGATGTACGAATTACAACCCGTTGCGGGGTTTGTTCAACCACGCTTGTTTTCTGATAACTGCTTGGCCAAGCCGACCAATAATTGGGCATAAAATCGATAAGCGAAACAAAATCTTTTTGCAGTTCACCATTTGCAACGATCGCCACATCGAGAATCCCACCTCGCGCCACGCCCCAGGGAGATGTTGTGTCCACGCCAAACGAAAGCGCAAAATACTGGTTGCTAACTGTTAAGTCCTTTTCTCCTTGAGCATCACCTGAGGGGATTCTTGTTGGGCCGACTGCTATTGCGATGCCGTCGCTTAATTCCGCCTGAGCACTTTTCTGTTGAGTACGTTCTGACTGATTTGTACAGCCCAAAAAAAAGGCCGACACAATTGTCAGCACAGCAATGACTCGAAACATAATTAGCCTATTGAGTTGAATATTGGTGAATCGCCAAGCTTTCGAGATTTAATCACAAAAGCTTGGCGTTTTAACCAAAATGAGCGCTTAGAATTCCTTAGAAAACTTAACTCCTATGGTACGTGGACGAACTCGCACACCGTAGTTCTGCGTTCCACATGTACCAACGGCACATTGCGAAGTCAGAAGAACTGGCGCATCTTCGTCGGTAACATTTCTCATATATACTTCAACGGCATAGTCTTCGCTACGAATTCCTGCACTTAGGTTCAATACCGTATTGGAAGGTACATCACCTCGAATAGCGTTCTCTCGTACGTTTAAGGAAGAACTACGTTCACCCTCGTAAGACAAATCTGTTTGCCAATGAGCATCCCACTTTTTCCAATCGAAATTATATCTCGCTAACAAATTACCTTTAAAGTCTGCGGTAACGGGTAGCGATGTTCCGACTGGAGCCCAAGGCGTTCCATCAGAGTTACAAGCAGAGCAATACTCATCTTTCAATTCCGAATCTAGCCAAGTAAACGCACCGGAAATTCGTAGATTATCGGAAGCTGCAAAGACAAATTGTGATTCCAAGCCATTAACATCAGCGGTAGGCCCGTTGGCAACTTGGGTGATCGCATTAGCCCCGACAAATGAGATTTGAAAATCGTCCCACTTTTGAAAGAACACTGCGCCGTTTAGTTGTAAACGATTGTCCATCCACTGCGTTTTCCAACCAAACTCATAATTGGTTAAGAAATCAGATATATAATTATCAGCGCCTGGTCGACGGTTAATACCACCTGGGCGGTACCCTTCAGACCAAGTCGCATACACCATTTTGTCATCATCGATTTTCCAAGTTACATTAAATCGACCTACTGAATCACTCTCTTTAATACCTTTGGCAACATTTTGGCAAGGAGCATCATCACCGTAATCAGCTTGCGTAAAACACTGGCCTTCACCCGTGTTTGACCATATGCCGTGGAAGCCTTTACCAAAACCAAAGAAGCCATTAACACTCACTTCAGGCTCGAAAAAACGTATCCCAGCTGTGACTTCCACACTATCGGTGATGTCATAACTGATACTACCGAAGATAGCTTGGTCTTTATCTAGCCGATCAAGACTGTTCAAGTAAACCGTGTCTGGAAAGCGATTGCCATTTGGCTCATCCGCATTCATTAACAGGGCATCAGCAAGACCTTCTACCTCCCAGTGTTGTTCGAAATCATGCTCATGACGTGCTTTGTAAAAACCCACTAAACCACGTAAACGATTCTCAGCCGGAGAACTGATTCGTATCTCATGACTTTGCTTCTTATACGCATCATTGTTAGTGAATCGAGCACCAGGAAAAATTCGTGTTCCAGCATCTTCAAAAAATTGATTGGCTACAGCACGAGCACCTGTGTTGCTGAAATGTAAATCCGAGTAGTAACCGGTGGTATAAATGGTGTCATACCAATAGGAATAATCTGAATAGTCAAATGAACCGTCTACATCACGATCTAAATAAGAACCTGCGTAAACCACATCAAAGTTACCGATCTTACCCTCAATGGTTAAACCCACCTGAACAAATTCGTCATTGGCAAACTCTGGACGAAAATGAGTTACATCATTATCTCCAGCAACAAAGCTGCTCAAATCATCTCCAAAAGAACCTTTACCCTCTTGTTTCTGCGCCATGATTGTCGGCGTTACAGTCCACTCATCGTTCAAATCAACCCGGAGTGATGCACGACCACCGACCGTATCTATCGTATTGTAGTTGTCTTTGGCAAACTCAGTATTGGTAACCGTAATATCATCAGCGGTCGTACTGGCAACACCTGGGAATGTTCGACTCCCTAGAACGTTATCAACATATCCAGCATCTTTACGTGCCCAACCAACCATACGAATAGCTGCGTTGTCACTAATAGGGATATTGGTAAAGCCCTCGGCGACATAACCGGTGTCATCACTGTCTACTTGATTGAGTTCTAAACCGAAGCCTCCACTACGTACACCTAGTTCAGGTTTGTTAGTAAGAACCCTAATAGTACCTGCTTGTGAGCTACCACCATAAAGCGTGCCTTGAGGTCCAGATAATACTTCGACCCGTGCTATGTCATACATATGCACATCGAGATTACCTTGAATCGTCGTAATCGATTGTTCATCAAGATACATACCGACACTTGGTTGAGAAGTGGTTGCTTGACCATCTGCTCCAGTTGCAATCCCGCGCATGTATACTAAAGTGAATCCGGCACCCGCGCCCAACGGTGGAGTGATAGCCACACTTGGCATAACCCGAACATAATCCTGAAAATTCTTAACATTCAATTCTTCCAGAGCTTGTGTCCCTAGAGATTGAATACTGATCGGCACATCTTGCAAGTTCTCAGAACGCTTTTGTGCCGTCACTACTATCTCTTCAAGCTGAGGGCCACCTTGTGCAAGCAAAGCTGGACTTAGCAATAGCATAGCGGCGGCAATAGGAGTACGAACTAGGCGCTTTGGAACAGCGTTGGGGGTCGTGGTATACATGGCTGCTTTCCTCTTTGGCAATTAATAAATAGATTTTATATTGTTATTACCTACCAATATAACAAATTTCGGTCTGCAGTCCACATTTATTTTATATTGAACGTCCAATCAATAATCCTTGAGTACATTTGCTCCCAAGGCTGATTTTAACGGCTCAAGCCACGCTTCATAATTCTGCCACTGTTCCATTCCACCTTTGTAGATCGGTTGTCGTACCTGCTCTGAACTAGCAGTCCGTACTGGCCGTTTGTTTTCAAAAAATCTCAAACACCCCTCTTCATAGGGTAGATCACAGTACTCAAGCAGGTCTCGAACCTGCTCTTCTATGTTCGAAACGGTCCGCTCGTAATCCGCACGGTACACACGATTTGGTAACGCCAGATTGTATTGATTCATCAATTCAACATAATCCCGATAGAATCGCCCCATATTTTCTAGGCTATAACTGAAACTCTGTCCTCTGGCGTAATATTGTTTAAAATTAGAAAAACTACATCCTAGCGGATGACGGCGTGCATCGATGATTTTCGCATTCGGCAAAATCAAATGAATTAAACCGATGTGCAAAAAGTTGTTCGGCATTTTGTCGATGAAAAATGGTTTGTCCGTTTTACGGTGTATCCGAGTAGTTTCAATATAGCGCTCACCTAATAATTTCAATTGCTCCCCATCCATTGAGGCTAGCACATCATCATAAGAAATCTCATCCTCCGCAGCTTCAGCTTGCTCACGCAGCTCTTTCGCTATCGTAATGATGTCGGGTAATTCTGTTGTACCTTCGACTTGAGAATGACTCGAAAGAATTTGTTCTAACAACGTTGATCCAGACCGAGGCATACCGACTATAAAAATAGGAGCATCAGATGAGCAACCCACACCAGAACGTTGCTCGAAAAAGTCTTTGGTAAATGTGTTTTGTAATCGAACTGACCTCGCCGAGTTCATATCGGCGTCGTAGTTAATACTGTCATTATGCGTTTTATTACCCAGTTCATAATGCCTAAACGATTCAGCAAAATCAGTCGCATCCTCAAATGCCTTGCCTAAAGCAAAATGAATATGCAGGCGGCTTTCATCATCAATTTCTTCAGATTTCAGTTGAGCATTCATTGCAGTAAGCTCGGATGCAGAAAACTCAAAGGTTTTTAGGTTTGCCAAACTCCAATAGGCCTCGCCAAAACTTGGGTCCCTCTTCAGACTTTCTCGATAGGCCTCAATGCAATCTTCCTGTCGACCCTCTGTTTTCAACACGTGACCATAACTTAACCACACTTTGGCATTATCAGGATATTCATCGAGCAGTTCTTTATACATTTTACTAGAGCGTGCGTACTCACCTACTCGACTCAATATAACTGCGCATAAATTTCGATAACTGGGATTGCGAGGCTCGGCCACCAGCAATTGTTCAACTTCTTGCAACGCAGCGGTTGAATCATTTCGACGGTGTAAGATAACTGCGTAGTTATAGCGAGCGGCGGTAAAACTAGGCGCCAATTCTAAGCATCTAAGTAGCAACGATTCTGCCGCTTCGCTCTGACCACATCGAACCGCCACTTCAGCCAACATTCGAATCGCAGTTACATCTGTGGGAGCTTGTTTCAAATAGGCTTTTAATAATCTTTCAGCCGTCGGCACTTCATTTTCAATCATCGCGGCAGCGGCTTGTTGCAGCGCTGGGTTTTTCGCAGATGCTCGAACGTGTTGTGCATACGCTCGATCGCCTTCTTCGGATCTTCCGGTAGCCATTAAATGGTCACCCAAAAAACGCCATGCCTCAGGGTGTTGGGGCTTTAGCTCTACTGTTTTTTGCATTGCGAACAGCGCTTCATCACCTCGGCCTAAAGCACCTAAAATAATGCCGTACTCAAAGTGAGCGGCAGCCCACTTATTTTGCTCTCTAACAATCCGGTCGAGTGCAGACAGCGACTCTTTAGTCTTACCAATTCGAAATAGTGCGATGGCCAACAATAGATCGGCTGGAGGGTATTTGGGTACCGACTTCAATATCTCTTTAGCTTGTTCAATAGCCAGTTCTGGCTGTTGCTCTAATAGCGTTTCAGTATGTCGGATGGCTGCTTCTAAAGAACCCGTTTGATCGCTTGGTGTCGTCACTATTTTTCTCTTTTCTACAGGAGTATTATTTTATTCTTAATTGCTATCAGCTAATGGCCTTGCGCGATACCATTACCTTCAACCGCCACGCAGCAAGTGCCCCCAAAACGCCCATCATCG
>CAJQNY010000204.1 GCA_905479805.1 uncultured Arenicella sp. | reverse complement strand
TCGTTCTGCAAGGAATCAACAACCTCGCTCAACTTGATTTTGTTAAACAGATCATCAATAACGACATGTTCTGGACATGAGCCTTGTACCGCAGACTGATAAACCTTTAGCGCTTGTCGGCGTGTTTTATTTGGATCTAACCACATTGTGCGAATAGTGAGGGTTGTCGACGAATATTACGGTTAAAGCAGCGCAGTCAGGGGCTCTTAATGCCCGTATTACATCCGCCCCTAGCACAGAACATTTATCAAAGATTCACGTTCCTCGAACGCAGATTTTGATAGCATTTTAACCTGAAACTAGCACCTTTTCCTCCGCATCAATTAAATTTAAGAGATTCGGCATAATTCAGTAATAGGTTATAATTTTGGCGGCATTACGTTAGCCACAGACCTTTACAAATTCTCAGACAGGAGTTGCGCATGCGATTATCCCCTCCTTTCAATAATACATTTATTGCTGTCGCAATAGGTTGTGCCTTGAAGGTCTCCGCGACTCAAGCCGCAAATATCGAAGTAAACAGCATCGGTGATGACAATGGAGTGGGCTGCACATTAAGGGAGGCGGTGTCAGCCCTCAATGACGTATCAATTCTCACCGGGACCACAGTAAACGGGTGTAGCCTAACGGGAGAACCACGCGGACCTAATGACATGATTAGTTTTGCCGCACCGTTATTTAACTCAATGCAGACAATCACATTGGATTCCTTATTGCCGATACGCGCCGACATGACGGTAAACGGCACCGGGCAAAACCTACTCGTAATAGATGGCGGTAAGAACAGTGGTGTTCTTGATATCCTTGATAGCACTGTAAGTCTGAATCAGTTAACTATTTCAGGCGGCTTAGCCAGCAATGGCTCAGGATTATATGTCCAAGGCGAAAGCGTTGTTAGCATTAATAATTCGACTCTCTCGAACAACACCGCAACCGATAGCGGCGGCGGAATTTACGCAACCGATGATAGTATCGTCACCTTCAGTGACTCAACAGTTTCCGTTAATATGGCCTCGGGGGATGGCGGCGGTATCTATTCCGATGGCGAAGCTCTAGTAACATTAAACCGGAGCATGGTGACGAACAATGTCGCTCAGTCTGGCGGGGGGCTAGGTGCCTATAAAAGCACACTGGTACTCAACCAAAGCACTGTCTCTAGCAATACGGCTAATGAGTCCGGCGGGGGGATATTTATAATTGATTCAGGTGCCGAACTGACTCTGTCTTCAAGCACTGTTTCAAACAACACCGCCACCAGCCTCAACGGCGGTGGCATTTACGCCAAAGAATACGCTTTGCTGAACATTGCTAACAGTACCCTTTCAGGCAATAGTGCGATTGCAGGCTCTGGCGGCGCGATAGATGCGCGCTATAACTCAACTAGCACTGTTGATAACAGCACAATTATTGATAACTCAGCTGATGCAGGGAGTGGCGGCGCTTTGTTTGTGTACTACACAAGCACTATCAATCTAAATAATACAGTTGTTGTGAGTAGCCATAGTGGGAACAATTGTGCAACCAAAAATCCCAATCCCGGTACTATCAACTCAATATCAAACAACTGGTTCGATGACCTTAGCTGCAATGGCATTTCGTCCGGAAACCCAAGCTTAGGCGTATTACAAGATAACGGCGGATTTACCCAAACTCATGCACCGTTAACTGGTTCCGGGTTGCTTAAAGCCGGGAATACAACGGTTTGTACGGGAGTGAAAATCAATAGTATTGATCAACTCGGTGAGGCACGCGACACCCCATGCACTATCGGCGCAGTAGAACGAGCACCTGACATCACTACGTTTTTCACGATACCAACAAGAACCGGAAAAGTAGCCGTCATAGCACTTTAGAATTTCCTAACGATCAGGTGAACGACACTCGAATGGGCTTAGAGTCACTCAAAACCCATATCCATAGTATCAAAAGCTCGGTTCACAGGAATTCGCAGCTGTTTTAATTATTCTCGCTGTTCTCAGCGTCTGAAACTGTAATCCCTATTGCTGCGATTACCACACATGCGACAGCCAACATACCTTGCATGCCCAAGCGTTCTCCTAGTAACAATGCGCCAATCATGGTGGCCACCGCGGGCTCTACACTAACCAATACACCATACGTTCTCGCGGAAAGTCGCTTGAGTGCTTCAAATTCAAACGTAAAAGGAATCGCTGTTGCCAGCAACGCCACACCCAATCCCAGCGCAACCACACTTGGATTAGTCATTACCGTTGAACTAACGGGTACAAAAAACGGAATCATTGCCAACGCTGCTACAATCATCCCGATGGCAAGCCCAGCATTACCTGGCACTCGCTCCCCGACACGCTTAGTGAGAATGATGAAGGCCGCCCACGCCGCACCCGCCAGCAAAGCAAATATAACGCCGAGGCCATCCAAGCTGGCTCCGCCAAGTGGTGATAGAAGAACAATACCTAAAATAGCTAAACCAACCCAAATGAAATGACTAAGCCGCTTCGAAGTGATTGCCGCGATACCTAACGGTCCCGAAAATTCGATTGCCACCGCAGCACCTAAGGGTATGCGAGCGATGGCCTGGTAGAAACAAAAATACATAGCAGCAAGGCAAAACCCAAAGCACAGTAATAGCGCCCAATTACGTTTAAACAGTTGTGAAAAACTTGCGATGCTTGAAGCTGAGATCGCCAGCAAAATAATCGCAGAAAATATTATTCGTACAGCGATAGTCCCTTCTGTTCCTATTATCGGGAATAGCTTTATCGAAAGTACCGCACCGAGTTGGATAGCCACGACGGCTGACATCACCAAAGCATGCGGGGGTACACTATTCAGTCTCATCGGTGATCCTGCCAAAATGATATGAAAGGTTGAAAGACCAGCAACATACCATCACAACGAGAATGGTAACCAGACTGAACGCACCTATCTAAGGTTGAACATCTTACAGAGATCCTGCTCTTTTACTATCTCGTGGATAATTCTTTTCGGATAGCTCGTAACTTCTTCCGGTTGCGCAATTGGGCCGTCTGAATTTGCAATAACTGTTGCTCTATATCAATTAACTGGTCCTCTGCTTCGGCAATTGCCTGCCCTCTCGCAACTGCATTTATAACTGTGGGTTTCTTAGTGCTCGCTTGTTGTCTTAGCAGCTCGTTGCGTTGTCTTTCCTGCGCAGTTGCGAGTTCCTGAACACGAACTTCCTCACGCCTTTTCTCTTGGGCTTGAGCTTCCTTACGCTTGGTGTCGGCCAACTCTTTCTGTTTTTGCAAACGCTGCAGATTCTGTGTCTCTAAACGAGCATTATAATCAACCCCACATATCAACTCAGCTGCTGATTGCTTGTCCTGACTACATACACTAGAAAACTCCTTTGAGCACCATTTACTTTCATTATGATTTTGCCGAATAGTTCTTCGAGGTTGAAGGCTTGAACTACACTCGACCACAACCTCCCAATACGCTTCATTCACGTCATATTGAGCAAATTTATCTGCACTGACTGATACTACTTGCGCGACGGCGTTGCTACTGAGAATCAAAAATACGCTCAAAGCTAAAGTTGATTGAAAATGCCAAACAGGTCTGCCGCCCTTTAGGGATGAATATATTTTCATAAGCCCTCCACTTTCTGCCTAAGTGTCTGCTTACGAGACATTAGATCACTTGCCCTAGACTCAAGTTCAGCTTGCTCCTTTTGCAGCAAAGCCTGCTCTCGTTTGAGATCGTCAGTACTGACCTTTTCGTAACCAGTTTTAACGGTGGCTATCGCAACTTTTTTTGGTTCGGGTTGCGGGGGTGCCACGACAATAGGGTTAATATCCGCGCAAATTCGCCTAGATGCTTCTCGCTTATCAGAGGAGCAGCTATCAGGCGAGTTTTCCACACACCAATTGCGTGAGCCCGCGCGTTTACGTAGATATGTTTTTGTGTCGTCCCCCACACAGCGCACCCAAATTTCGGCGAAGCTTCCTTTTTTATCAGAAGACAAACTTTCTAAAGACCAAAAAGAGACTTCTGCGGCAAGCCCGATATTACTGTATAGAAATACCAGCACGCACGTCAGCAGTTGTGTGAGATGTTTACGATTAGGGTTTGGCATAGCGACCTTTGATTCCTTTACCAGATAAACATGTTCACCCTGAACTTAACCAATCTTTTGCTCGAGGTCAACAAATGTGCAATATCTCCCAATCGGAAACTGTCGCTCAACGACAACATCATGCCGGCGGTATCAGGAACCTCGCTTTAATTCATTCAAATGAAACCACGAAGAGACCTACGATTGAAGATCGGTTTAACAGATATGCAATCACTACGCGAATCACCAAATATCTGATGACTTAATTTGGTAATCCGCTCTAAGAGCAAAACGTTTTCCCCATAGGTTTCTCCTACACATATGTAGGAGAAACCTGTAGCCAGGAAGGCACTGATTATACTTTTGCCCCCGCAACTAGAGGATTGGTTTTCGGTTTGCGAGAG
>CAJQNY010000203.1 GCA_905479805.1 uncultured Arenicella sp. | reverse complement strand
TTAACTACTTTAGCCTTGGTTGCAGCCTTAGATGCAACCTTCTTTGCTTTTTTCTTCGCAGCCATAATTCCTTCCTCTTTTGTGATCGTTTGATGGTCAGTGTTTAGCTTATGTTTAATATTATTCGAAGTGAAATGCTGTCTTCTAACAATAAATTTATATCAAAAGTAATAGAGAAAACCGCCGTAAAAACAACACCCTAAACTCTCGCGTGATCAAATATAAATGACGCTAGTTAAAAGTCAAGCTATAGCGCGGTTTTCCCTTAAGCAGATCAACTAACAATCTGCGCTAATCGGAGCGAAGGAAGGTATAATCGGTGGCTGTCAAAAATATAGTGAGTCGTTTTCATGTCTGAATTTTTATTTTCATATGGGCTGTTTATAGCCAAAGTAGTTACTGGATTAATAGCCTTGGTTTTTGTTGTCGTGATTATTGGGTCAGGTCGAAAGAAGGAAGATGCTTCAGAGTTGAAGGTTAGTAACCTCAACGAAAAATATAAAAACCTAAAGAATCAGTTAACCCAATCTATCTTGGATAAGGATGCGTTTAAGGCGCTTAACAAGAAGCTAGCTAAGGAGAGCAAAAAGGAAAAGAAACAAAACGCGGGGAAAAAGCTGCGGCCCAGATTGTTTGTATTGGATTTTGAGGGAGATATAAAGGCTTCTGAAGTGGCGACAATGCGTGATGAAATTACTGCCTTGTTAAGCGTCGCAGAAGCGCAAGATGAAGTATTACTCAAGCTTGATAACTCAGGTGGTATTGTGCACGAGCATGGACTTGCAGCTTCGCAACTTCAAAGAATTAAAGATAAAAATTTACGCCTAACTGTTTCTGTGGATAAGGTGGCTGCAAGTGGTGGTTACATGATGGCTTGTGTCGCAGATAAAATTGTTGCGGCCCCATTTGCAATTCTTGGTTCTATCGGCGTTCTTGCTCAGTTACCAAATTTTCATCGGCTACTAGACAAGGCGGGCATAGATTTTGAGCAACACACTGCCGGTGAGTACAAGCGGACGGTAACCATGTTTGGGAAAAATAGTGAGAAAGAACGAGAAAAATTGAAATTGGATCTGCAGGAAACACATACTCTTTTTCGTGATTTCGTATCAACTCATCGACCTAAGTTAGACATAGAGAAAGTAGCGACCGGTGAACATTGGTATGGAACTCAAGCTTTAGAGTTGAACCTTGTTGATGAAATCAAAACCAGCGATGAGTTGTTGATAAACGCGCTTGACGATTTCGATATTTTTGAAATAAATATGGAATTGAAAAAAGGGTTTCAGGATAAATTGTTTGGCGGACTGTTTGCCGCATTTGCGAGCGCACAAAACAAGGTCACATCAAAGAATAATGATTCAAGGTATTACTAAGCGTTAGGTATTATCGTGTGTGAACTAAAATTCTTTGTCGAATCGTTCAAAAGAGCTGCTGAATTATATTTCGCCCATTTTTTTTAACGCTTTATCGAGGCCTGAAAAATTGGGTCTGCGAATTTTACGCGGAGGTCCATTGGGTGCATTTGGTTTTTCGCTGGGCTGGGCGGTGCTGGTCCTAACTTGTGTTGACCGAGAGTTGTTGCTTGGCGAAGCGTTGGCGACAACTCGATTGGATGAAGCTTGTGATGGTGGATTTGAAAACGTAATGATGGCTCGGTCTCCACTTTTGTTCTTCTTAATCAATGGCAGACTCTCGGTAGCGCCGGCGCGATTGAGTAAAACTTCTCCGTCCCGAATGTCTTTTACTGAGGCGTTTGCCCCTTTTATTTCTTCGCCTATCGAGTAAAGCTCAGACTTCTTTTTCCCAGTCATTATTATCGCACGAGCTAGGCTAGGATCGGATGCCCAGAGAATACCTTGAAGAGTTAAATCGAGTGTAGTTTTTGGAGCGACCTTAACTATCTTTTTAGCGGGAGCAGGATCTCCAAATAAATTTGCTGAAACTATGTCATTTATCCTATAGCCAAGCCCTGCTGGTTTAGCGATGGCTTGGATTGTTTGTGGCTGGTAATCACTTAATTTAGTTTGACGTTCTGAATAAGTCGTCCAAGCTATCTTGCTAAACGCTAACAGCAGGCATAATATTCCAATGGCCCAAACCACGAGCACGCCGTGTTTGTTCCAAAGCCGATTATTTGAAATAGTATTCAAGAACTCCATAGCCTATAGTTTATCCCAAAAACGCCTAAACCCAAATTCAGAAAAGCTCAATACGCTGTTGTATTACTCCTATTTAACAAATTACTGCAATAAACAATGAATTTCGCTCCATTCAAGACCCTAGATCGCCGGCAAGTGGTGTGGATGATTCAGGCTTACTTTAAATTATGGTGGGTAGTAGGGAGGTTGAAATTCTCAGACTCTGACTGGTTAATGACGAAAATCGAATTTGGCGAGAGTGTTATTAGCCACAATGCTGGAGAACATAGTAAGCAAAAGAGCTCGCCCACCACCCGGCTTAGCACCGCTAGAGATTTGCATGAATCCATCCGTTTGGCGGCCCGCTTAAACTTCTTGCGATTGGACTGTCTGCCCAAATCAATTGTTTTGTCTGAAATGCTCGTATCAAAGGGTATTGTGGCCCACATAAAGGTGGGGGTTGCAAAGGATAGCGGGGGAGGTCTCGCCAGTCATGCTTGGGTAGAGGTGGATAAAACAATGGTTGCTGAACCTGAAACTGTGAAAGCACAATTTAAACGTTTGAGTTAGCCTTCGCCTGTAAGACATCAAGGATCATGGCTGTTGCTTAACTATTATCTTTTTAGGATTATCCGGTGTTAGAGAAGCCAGATTGTAGCAAGTCCGAGTACTGAAAAATAACCCACGACATCGGTGACGGTGGTTAAAGCCACACCGCCAGCTAGAGCAGGATCGACACCCATTTTTTCAAGGAATACCGGGATGAGTACTCCCGCGATGGCTCCCATAATAAGGTTCACCACCATTGCGCAGGCGATCACAATGCCTAGATGTACATTTTGAAACCATAGGGCTGCAATCACGGCAATAACCACGGCCCAAAGTAGGCCATTTAACACGCCGACTAAAGATTCCTTAATCAGGACATTGCGTACGTTTTGATCAGAGATCGTACCAATGCTCATGCCTCGAATAACAACCGTCAGCGTTTGGGTTCCTGCATTGCCACCCATGCTGGCGACAATGGGCATTAATACGGCTAGGGCAACAAGCTCTTGAATAGAGCCTTCGAATAAACCTATAACCCAAGACCCTAATAGAGCCGTAATTAGGTTAACTCCTAGCCATACTGAACGATTACGGGTTGTTTTGATTACTGGGGCGAAAATATCAGCCTCGTTATTCAAGCCCGCTGCAGCCATGATGTCATGCTCAGCCTGTTCTCGGATAACATCGACTACGTCGTCGATTGTAATGCGTCCGATTAGGCGTTTGTTTTCGTTTACCACAGGTGCAGAGACTAGATCGTAATCCGCAAATGCTTTGGCAACGTCTTCTTCATGATCGAGGCCGTCAAAGGTGACTGGGTTATCGATTATGTGGGTTATTGCTAAGTCTTCAGCGGGTGATGTAATCAGTCTATCAATCGGCAAAACACCAGTGAGATGGTGATCTGAATCGACCAGGTAGATTGAGTCGGTTTGTGAGGGCAGCCTATTCTTTAGCCTGAGAAATCTCAGCACAACTTCGAGAGTTATATTATCTCTCACGACCGTCGCGTCGAGATTCATAAGGCCGCCTGCGCTATCATCTGGAAAAGACAGTACTTCATCCAGGCTATCGCGAACATTACTGTCAACGGCGACTAAAACATCTTCAAGCGTTTCATGCGGCAAGTCGTGGACAAGATCCGCAATGTCATCTACATCGAGTGACTTGATCGAGTCAACTAACTGTTCTTTATCAATATCGCCCGCGAGATCTCTGAGAACACCTTCGCTCAGCTCTGCAAGAACCTCACCTTTAAGTATCTGCGGTATTTGTAACCAAACAGTCAGTCTTTTTGTGGGTGTTAAGCTTTCTAGGGTATCGGCGATGTCAGCCGGATGAGCATCTGCAAATACATCTTGAATAGCTTGTACATTATTTGTATCAAGCAATTCAACTATATTATTTAGTTGCAGACCAACGTTTTGCACGTTAAAAATTCTCGGCTGTTCGCAGTTAATTAAAAAGGGTATTGACGCTAGGGGCTGAGTCCTTAGTGGCAATGAAGTTAAAGAAAAAGGGTGACGCTATTGTCTCTAAATCAGTGCGTATTATAGCCAGCTAATTTTATATAGCTACACTCCCAGCCAGATAGCGTAGAGAAACCAGTTGGTCAAATTCATCAATGGCTAACCTTAAAAAACGTTGCTTCTACAATTGGTTTAGTTTAGCGAGTCTTTCTCTGGCTTGATGCGGGCTGTCTGCATTCATTATCTGTTTCACATAGTATTGGAACTTGCTCGTATCTGCCGCAAGGACCTTCTCTTTAACATCGAGCAAGTAGGTAGCGTCCATGCTGAAATTTTTGAGACCTAGGCCTAGTAGTAGCCGAGTGTATTCGACGTTGCCGGCCATTTCTCCGCATAGTGAAACAGGTATGCCTGCTTTATCGCCCGCGCGAATTATGTTGTGAATTAAGTTTAGTACCGCTGGGTGAATGGGGTCATAAAGATAGTTCACCGCATCGTCAACGCGATCAATGGCAAGTGTATATTGAATCAAATCATTGGTTCCGATTGATAGGAAATCCAATTTTTTGGCGAATAGCTCAGCCATAATAGCGGCTGCAGGCACCTCGATCATGCCGCCAACCTTAATGCGTGAGTCGTAGGCGATGCCGCTCTGTTTCAATTCACGCTTTGTTTGTTTGATGATCGCTAATACTTGGCTTATTTCATCAAAATTACTAACCATGGGTATCATAATGCCGACCTTGCCGTAGGCCGACGCACGCAGTATTGCTCGCAGCTGCGGTTTAAATAATTCGACATGGTGCAAGCATAAACGCACAGCGCGTAAGCCTAGCGGTGATTCGCTTGATCTTTTCTGAGGGTATTGAAAGTCTAGCTGTTTGTCTCCGCCAATATCCAAGGTTCGGACCATGACTGCCCTATCAATGCCGCCAACGATTTTTCGATAGGCTTTAAACTGATCTTGTTCTGTCGGAGCTTGCTTTCGGTTCATGAATAAATATTCAGTGCGGTACAAGCCAATGCCTGCCGCATTTACCCGCTTAACATCTTTTAGTTCCTTGGCAGATTCGATGTTCGCCATTAATTGAATCGGTAAATTATTCAGTGTTTTACTTTTACGAGATGTCAGCGTGACGAGCTCTTTCTCACGCTCTCTGATACGCCGTTGTATTTTTTTGTATTGGCGAAGAACCTTGCTACTTGGGTTGACGATAATAATGCCGCGTTTGCCATCAACTACAAGCATGTCATCGTCGGCGATATATTTACTGCTGCCGTGAAGCCCCACAACGGCAGGCAAGCGCAGGCTTCGTGCAATAATAGCCGTGTGGGAAATTTGGCTGCCTAGGTCGGTAACAAAAGAGACCACCTTACGGTCTTTGATAAACATGGTTTCAGCGGGACTGAGATCTTTGCTGACGATAATTTTCCCGCTTAGATCTTCCTGATTAAACTCATCTAAGCTATGTGAAACAATACCCATTAAATTGCGCAGCAGACGATTAGTGATGTGCTGAACATCCGTTTTTTTATTGCGCAAGTAAGCGTCTTGCATTTGTTCGAATACTTTTATGAGGTTGCCTGATTGAATCCGTAATGCATGCTCTGCATTGACATAGTCGTTGCGAATAATGTTGATGGATTCTTCAACCAACAAAGGGTCCTTGAGCATCATCATGTGGGCGCTGATAAATGCGGCGCTTTCTTTTGGCGCATCGGCGGGAAGTTGGCGCAACATCGTTTTGTATTGCAGCTCAGTCGCGACCACAGCTTTCTTAAACCGTTTTACCTCAGAGGGTATTTGCTCCTGTTTTAGCGTTAATTGTGGCGCGTCAATCTCACTGCTTTTCAGCACATAAGCTTTGCCAATGGCAATGCCACGGCCAATTCCAGAACCAAATAGACTTAACATGGATCGATCATTCGTCTTCGCCGAAAAAATCTTCTAGCAGATGTTGGATCGCTAACATTGCTTG
>CAJQNY010000202.1 GCA_905479805.1 uncultured Arenicella sp. | reverse complement strand
AAGTTTTAACGCTAGAAACTGAACGCCTAAAGCTAAGGCAGTGGAGGGCTGAGGATGCAGAGCATGTTATCGATTTTTACTCAGACCCAGACATATCTAAATATGTGGGTGGACCACGCAGCACCGACTCCGCATGGAGGGGTATGGCGCTAATGATTGGACATTGGCAACTACATGGTCACGGGTATTGGGCGCTGGAAGAAAAGCAAAGCGAACAATTTGTGGGTTGTATGGGACTTTGGAAATCGCCAGGTTGGCCAGAGTTGGAATTAGGCTATTGGTTAGTGGGAGCGCACCACGGAAAAGGTTTCGGCCGAGAAGCAGGCCAAGCTTGTGTTGAGTATGCCGGTAAGACACTTAATGCGGAGTCGCTTGTTAGCTATATTGATAAGGATAATATTCCATCAATCAAATTAGCAGAATCAATCGGAGCGGTATACGAACAAACCATAGAGCTAGATACGCACGGCCCACACGGTGTGTATAGACACTTTTAAACCAAGCAAGGAAATAGCTTTATGATGTTTGAAATCTGGTTAGCCTTTTGTATTGCTTCAACGGTTTTGTTGGTGATACCCGGGCCTACCATTCTTACAGTGATCGCTTACTCTATAGCCAATGGCCGATCGGCTGCTTTGCCGTTGATTTTGGCTGTGGCCTTAGCCGATGCCACCGCCTTGACTTTATCAGTGCTAGGCCTTGGTAGTTTGCTTGCGAAATCGGCTTTTCTATTTCAATTAGTGAAGGTGGTAGGCGGGTGCTACCTCATCTACTTGGGTGTGCAGATGTTACGGTCAGTGGCAACACCGAGTGAGGTAGCGTTAGATGCAGAGGCTGACACGACTAAAACAATGTTTTGGAATACGTATTTGGTTACTGCGCTTAACCCAAAAGGAATAGTGTTCTTTATCGCATTCTTCCCTCAATTCATTGATCACAGCCTAGCGGTCAATCCGCAGTTGGTAATATTAGGGTTGAGCTTTGTGGTGTTGGCGACATTGAATTCGATCATGTACGTGGTGTTTGCTGATAGAGCGCGGGGTTATCTTGCTTCTGAGAAATCTCAAAAACAGTTTAAGCTAGTGGGTGGCAGCTTCTTGTCAGGTGCCGGTTTATGGGCTGTTTTTTCGCGTTAGACCAGGATCTATTTAGGCCGTGATTAAATCTGTTTCCTTTGTTTTACTGTTTCTGGCTTCAGGTGTGGTTACTGCGGCTGAAATCAAGGTAGCGGTAGCTAGCAACTTTGCCGCCACCATGAAGCAGGTAATCGAGTTTTATCACGCTAGCCACCTTCATAGAGTTAAGCTTATCTCCGGCTCTTCAGGTAAGCAATTCGCGCAGATATCCAACGGCGCCCCATACGATATTTATTATGCCGCCAATAAACGATTTCCTAAGGAGTTAGTGCAAAAAGGGCATGGTGTTAAAGGCTCTTTGTACCTGTACGCCACTGGCCAGTTAGTGTTGTGGTCGACGAGTGGGCCTTCATTAAGTGAGCAAGACTTACGACACCCTACACCGGCAAGAATTGCCATCGCTAACCCTCGTTTGGCTCCTTACGGACAGGCGGCTCAGCAGGCGTTGGCTAATATGGGAGTGCTGAATGAACTACGTGTCAAGCTAGTCCGGGGCGAGAATATCAATCAAGCCTTTCAATACGTGGCGACGGGCAATGCCGGTTTGGGATTAGTGGCGCTGTCGCAAGTGCTCGCGAGCAAAGACGTTAAGGCAGGTTCATACTGGGTAATTCCGCAACGCTATTATGACTCGATTGATCAATATGCAGTTTTATTAACTGATGGAGAAGCTCAACGAAGCTTTTACGAGTTCATTAAATCTGAAGAGATTCAGTCGCTTATTAAAGCAAATGGTTACCGAATTACGTCGGTGTCACTATAATGGCAGTCGTGTTTCAGGTTCGTGTCGTGTTTATTGGCGGCCTAAATGGGTATGGTTTGCACACTTCAAATCGCCCACATTTAATTGTTTAGGTGACAAGCATGATCGTTAAAAAACTTAGATTACAAAGAGGATGGTCGCAAGATCAATTAGCGGAAATGGCTGATGTGAGTGTTCGTACCATCCAACGTGCTGAACGTGGACACAAATTAAGTTTGGATACGGCAAATGCGTTTGCCTCGGTGTTTGAAGTAGATATAACAACGTTTAACTACACTGACACTTTTAAAGAGGATCAAACTATGAACACACCCACAAACCAAACAGTTCAAATTGAAAAAGATGAAGAGCAAGCATTGTCAAAAGCTAAAAGCGTAAAAGATTTTGCAGAAGAGATAGTGACCTTCTTAATAATTTTTGCGGTCTTTGCCGTGACCTTGGGTATTACTAAGCCGGTGATGTACCTAGTGTTTTTAGGGGTAGGGCTTTGCTTAGTAGTACAAGGCTTATTTGTGTTTGAAATTGTTCGATTACCAACCACTAGTCTTGAGCGGTGGATAGCTGAGAAACTTCTTGGGCGAAAGCTGTAGAACTCATAGTTGGTTGAATTAAATGTTAAATTCCAATGATATTGTTGCTCTAGCCGTTACCTTAAAGTTAGCGGTTTTTGCGACCTTATTGTTATTACTCATAGGCCTCCCATTGGCCTATTGGTTAGCAAACAGCAAATGGCGATTTAAATTTGTGTGTGAAGCCCTTATCGCATTACCGCTAATTTTGCCCCCTACTGTATTGGGTTTCTACTTGTTACTTGCCTTGGGGCCAAATGGGCCGTTGGGGAAATTCATGAAGTTGCTGGGTGGTGAACCATTGGCATTCACCTTTACTGGCTTACTTATTGGGTCAGTCTTCTATTCACTTCCGTTTGTAGTGCAACCTCTGCAGAATGCTTTTCAAAGTATTGGTAAACGTCCCATGGAAGTTGCCGCGACTTTAGGGGCCAGCCCCTGGGACAGGTTCTTTAGTGTGATATTGCCTTTAGCGCGCCCCGGTTTATTAACCGCAAGCGTTCTTGGTTTTGCGCACACGATTGGTGAGTTTGGCGTTGTCCTGATGATTGGTGGCAATATACCGGGCGAAACTCAGGTGGCTTCAATTGCGATATACGAACATGTAGAAAGCCTTGATTACGCCAATGCACACTTGTTATCTGCTTGCCTCCTATTGATTTCGTTCGTGCTACTGCTAGTCGTATACGGCTTTAACCGACGTTCAAGAGTATTACTCCCGTGAGTGCCAATAGCATGTTGCAGGTACAGCTTGCCCAACACTTGGGTGAATTTAAGTTCGATGTAGACTTAGAGATTGCACTTTCGGGCGTTACCGCTATCTACGGATCATCGGGAGCGGGCAAAACAACCTTGCTACGTGGTATCGCAGGACTTGATCGAACATTGCAAGGCAAGGTTCAAATACGCGACATGGTCTGGCAAAACGAATCAGAATTCATGCCCACTCACCTTCGTCAGCTTGCGTATGTTTTCCAGGAACCAAGCCTATTTAATCATTTAGATGTTCATAACAATTTACGTTATGGCTATAAACGTAGAGTAACTTCATCGCGATCACAAATGATGGATATAGCGATAGAGTTACTTGGCATTGGGCATTTGCTAAAGCGAAGCCCGGAAAACTTATCCGGTGGGGAAAAACAACGAGTCGCGATCGCCAGAGCAATCTCCAGTCACCCCCAGCTCATTCTAATGGACGAGCCTCTAGCGGCCTTGGATGCGCGACGCAAACAAGAAGTATTGCCTTTTTTGGAAACGCTGCATCAAGAGTTAGACATCCCTATAATTTATGTGAGCCACTCGCTCGAGGAAGTCACACAACTGGCCGACCAGTTAGTTTTGCTAGAACAAGGTTCAGTGTTGGCCAACGGCCCTATTGAGCAAGTGATCACACAATTAGACTTACCACTAAGCCACGAATATGGAATTGCCAGCATTATTGAAACACATTTGATTGACCATGATGAACAATACGGTTTAAGTACCTTAGAGTTTTCATCCGGCCAGTTTAGCGTGCCGCGGCTTAGAAAGGCAGTGGGTTCTAAAGTACGGATTCGCCTCGCCGCGAAAGATGTAAGTATCACGCTTCAACAGCCACAACAAACGAGCATATTGAATATTTTTCAAGGCGTGGTTGCGGAGGTAGGTGCGTCAGAAACCCCACAGGTAATGCTCAAAGTGTCCGTGGGTGATGACATGATCCTAGCCAAGCTCACAAAAAAGTCAGTTGATCAATTGGCTCTTAAGTCTGGAGTGACAGTTTTCGTCCAGGCCAAAAGTGTTGCGGTGTTAGCATGAATAATCGTTTGACTTAATTTGCACTTAAACTTATTTAAATGTTTCTCGTTTAAATAAATATGGGTGATATATTACTTCGTATTCAAGCAATTTGTTCATGGAGATAGAATGAAACACGACGATACAACATGGCCTCAACGCTCTTGGGTTCTCTCTGCTTTCTTAGCCATTGCAGGGTTTGTTTTCTATTTAATTGTTGAAGAGAAAGTTTTCGGATCGGCAAGTCCTCAACTGCGTGTTGCCTTTGCTGCATTTGTCGCTGTGGGTGCAATTTCATTTGCGTTTGCAGTAGAGCGAAACCGAATTTTGTGGGTAGTAGGATTTTCAGTTATTTGGGGATTGGTGTTGGCATTTGTTGCTCACTCCACACTTATATCTCAAACCGGAAACTTCAATTTAAGTTTCCCTTTTTGGTCTGGTTTACTCTCAGCCGGTATCGCATTGCCCTTGTTCCAAACAATACGACATCACGGTGAATTTGTTCTTCCGTATAAAGACCTGCATGAACATGCGTGGAGTGACGTTATATGTTGGTGCGCCAGTTGGGCATTTGTCGGCTTGAGTTTTGGCTTGGCCTATCTACTAGCGTCTTTATTTGATCTTATCGGTATTGAGCTGTTAAAAGATCTGCTTGAAAAAGAATGGTTTGTTTGGACATTCATGGGCGCGAGCTTTGGAGCCGCCCTGGGTGTTTTCAAAGAAAATGATCGCATCGTCGCCAGCTTGCAAAATTTGGTGATGACCACATTGTCGATTCTCGCACCGGTACTGTGCATTAGTTTAGCTTTGTTTTTAGTTGCATTGCCGTTTACTGGTTTACAACCGTTGTGGGATGCGACTCGTGGCACGACACCTATCTTACTAGCGTGCGCGGTGGGAGCCGTGACGTTGACGAACTCCATTATTCGAAATTCATTAAGTGAAGAGTCGGGTAAGAAAATTATGCGTTACAGCGCTATCGGTTTATCAGCCTGCATCTTACCGTTGTCGGTTATAGCGCTGATTTCAATGCAGCAACGTATTGATCAATATGGTCTTACCCCTGATCGTATCTGGGGTTTAGTAGCGGTGTTAGTGGCTGTAGCCTATGGGTTTAGCTACTTATGGTCGGTCTTGAAATCCCGTGAGACATGGACTGCAAACCTTCGCAGTAATAATATTCGCATGGCGGGTTTTCTGTGTGTTTTAACGTTTTTCTTAGCCTTGCCCATTGTAAATTTTGCCAAGATCTCGGTTGATGACCAACTTAGTAGAATTGAAGATGGAAGGATTAAACCAGAAAAAATCGATTACGTAGCGTTTGCCTTTGACCTTGGTGAGGGCGGTAGGTCGGAGCTCAAAAAAATGCAGTCATCGGACGACCAAGCAGTAGTTGACCGTGCAACAATCGCCTTGGCCGCTGATAATAGATGGAACCTAAAAGAAAAGTTCGATGAAGCAAAGTCTTCATCCGTCATTTTGTCAAAGCTAACGGTTTTTCCTCGAACTGTCGCGATTCCTGAGACTCTTAGCAAGGCCATAAATAAACAAGCGGGGTGTCTAGGTGATTATTGCCTTTTGATTTGGGAGACAGGTAATGATGTCGCACAGCTAATTACATCAGATTGCCCCCATTACAATCGCTACGATAACGACTATGACGCCGAGGAAAGTTATCAACATTGTCCGCCAACAGTGACGCACTTAGAATTAAAAAATAATGAATGGGTGGTTCGAACAAGATA
>CAJQNY010000201.1 GCA_905479805.1 uncultured Arenicella sp. | reverse complement strand
ACCGGAGAAACATTGTTCTATCAAAAGTCGCTGAGTCCTGTACGTGCTGAAAATAGTGCAGGCGATGATGTTCGAGCGTCGATTCTCAAACATGATCAACGTGCGATGCCTCCTGGTGAGATCGACCGTCGGTATATCGGTTTGTTAGAAACGCCTGAATCTTTAACGATAGAATTCGATGAGCCTATTGATAGCTGGGCTGAGAGACCCGATGCATTTCCAGTGTTGATCGCCGAGAACTGGGTGGAGCTACCTTATTCGCAAACTCATTTTGCGGCATGGCAAGCAGGCCGACAATATCGCTCGATCAGCTTGGAAGCCCGGGATCAAAACGGGCTTTGGCAAATGATTCACCCTGATTTTGGCATTCCAGGGGGCATGCCACGCACCATGAGCCTACCAATGCATAGCCTGCCAAAGGGATCCGTTGCACTTCGACTTAGTTGGAATCGTGAGCTGTATTGGGATCGAGTTAGAGTCGTTTTTGCGGAAAAACCGTCTAAGCAGATTGCTGCGAAAGTATCATCGCCGCTGTTGGCAAAGGTAGTTAAGTCTGGGTTCTATGAGCGCATTAATCATCCTCAACGGCGCCCCGAATATGTCTACCAAAAACGTAAGACCTTTGGTGATGTTCGCTATCCTACGGGCTTCTATACCAACTTAGGTGAAATGACGGAATTGGTGACAGCCTCCGATGATGCTCTAGCGATCATCGGACCAGGCGAAGAGATTCATGTGGAATTCGAGGAACCGCTAGCGCCACCAAAGGGGTTTAAACGTTGGTACGTTTTAGAAGCTAAAGGCTGGGCAAAAGATAGCGATAGATTTACGTATCAGGGCGATACGGTTGGGCCATTACCGCGTGCTTATCCTAATGCGAGTGACGACGTTCGTGAAGCCTTGCACCAAAAATACAATACTCGGTTTCAGTCAGGGCAATGAGTAAAAGAATTCCGGTAGTTGGGCCGCGTTTAAAGCGCCTGCTGATTGCTGTTATATTTTTGTTCGCGTGTCTGGCGATCAACTCGATTTATCTAAGTTCGATCACTCTGATTGAATGGTTTACTGATACCAGTATTCAGAACTTTTTCTATCAATGGATGTTTTTGGGGCATTTAGCACTTGGCTTAGTATTGGTGTTGCCAGCAATTATCTATGGGTTAATTCATTTTAGTAATGCGCGAAATCATCGCAACCGGCGTGCAGTCAAGGTCGGGTATGGGTTGTTTGTCGTTACCATCATATTACTTGGCACAGGACTTACCCTGACTCGAGGCTTACCGCTTATTGAGCTGCGAGACCCGGATTCCAGAGAGTGGGCGTATTGGTTACATGTAGTAACTCCTCTAATCTTGGCGTGGCTATACGTGTTGCATCGGCTTGCAGGCAAGGCAATCCGCTGGCGAACTGGTATTTGGGTATTAGGTGTCGCTACTGTCGCATCGCTGATTGCTATCGTGATTCAAAGCCAAGATCCACGTAAGTGGAACCAAACAGGGCCGGAGAGCGGTGAGCAATATTTTTCCCCCTCTTTGGCGCGAACGGTTGACGGCAATTTCATCGAAGCGAGTTCATTAATGATGGACGAATATTGCCAAGAATGTCATGAAGATGTTCACGAGTCTTGGTCGCAGAGTATGCATAGAATCTCTTCTTTTAATAATCCGGCCTATGCTTTTTCGGTGAATAAAACGCGAGAGTTTTTACAGCAGCGTGATGGCAATGTGCAGGCCGCGCGTTTTTGTGCCGGTTGTCATGATCCAGTGCCGTTCTTTTCTGGGGCGATGGATCAAGCAGACTTTGGCAATCATGGCGAAGCTACGGGTCAAGCTGGCATTACGTGTAGTGTTTGTCATTCGATTACCCACGTAAACAGTTCGCGTGGAAATGCCGATTACACTATTGAAGCACCATTACACTATCCGTTTACTGATAGCGAACATCCCTGGCTCCAATGGGTAAACCGTACCTTAGTTAAAGCTAAACCTGAGTTTCATAAACAGACATTCTTAAAACCCCTGCATAAAACCGCTGAGTTTTGCTCTAGCTGTCATAAGGTCCATTTGCCTAAAGAGTTAAATGATTATCGATGGTTACGCGGGCAGAACCACTATGACTCTTTTCTGTTGAGCGGCGTTTCTGGTCATAATCCACAAAGTTTTTATTATCCTCCGAAAGCAGAAAAAAATTGTAATGCATGCCATATGCCGTTGGAGAAATCAGTAGATTTTGGTGCCAAACGCTTTGATGACGATGAAGGTTTGAAAGTGCATAATCATCAATTTGCCGCTGGCAATACTGCAATTCCGCATATGTTAGGCATGTCTGAAACTGCTCAAGTGGAACATAAGAAAATGCTGACTGATGCGGTTCGAGTGGATATCTTTGGCATCCGTGAGGCAGGGCGAATTGATGGAAAACTGATCGCTCCGCTCAATGCCAGCACTGGCGCAAAACAGATGGATTTTCTGTCCGAATCAGTGACTCTAAAGCCTGGACAAGAATACCTAGTCGAAGTGGTCGTTCGAACGTTGAAACTGGGGCATCACTTCACCCAAGGCACATCAGATTCTAATCAGGTATGGCTACAACTTGATGCAATCAGTGGTGGAGAAACTCTTGGTCAAAGCGGATTTATGATCGGCGTGGACCGAAAGGTTGACCCTTGGGCACACTTTGTCAATGCTTATGTGGTTGACCGAAACGGCTTACGAATTGATCGTCGCAATCCAGAGAATATATTTACTAAGCTCTATGATAATCAGATTCCGCCGGGAGCCAGTGATGTCGTTCACTACCTGCTGAGAGTTCCTGAGAGCCAACAATCTGAAATTGATATCCAGGTATCCCTAAACTATCGTAAGTTTGATACTCAGTTTTTGAACCACATCGAGGGCGATAGTTTTCAAACTAATGGTCTTCCAATTACTGTGATGGCGAAGGATAGTGTACGACTACCGATTAACACTGCAATCGCCAGCACTGATTTAGAACAAAAAGAGATAGCGACCTGGGAGCGTTGGAATGACTACGGGATTGGTCTACTCAGGCGCGAACAATACCGCCAAGCCGAGGAAGCGTTCAAGGTAGTTGAAGAGGAAGGTCAGGGTGCAGGCGCGCTAAACCTAGCACGGGTCTATTTGAGTGAAGGGCGTTTATCCGAAGCAGCCGAGGCGCTTGTACGAGCAAATGAGGCTTCAGATCCCGCCCCGGCTTGGACGATTAGTTATTTCACAGCGCAGTTAAATTTACAGAATGGTTATTTCGATGAAGCGATAACGGCGTTAACGGATTTGGTTGAAACACGCTTTCAAGATGCACGAGATCGCGGCTTCGATTTCTCCTATGATTATCGATTATTGAATGATCTCGCCTTAGCACTGGCAGAGCGTGCAAAGATGGAACGCGGGCAGGGCGCTGATGAAAGAGCATTTAATTATAGAACCAAAGCAATTAATTGGTACCAGGAAACTCTTAAGTTAGACCAAGAAAATGTTACAGCACATTACGGACTTGCCCAACTTTATCGACAGACAGACGATCTTCCTTCAGCGAAACGTCATAGTGAGTTACATGCGCGCTATAAGGTCGATGATAATGCAAAAGATCGCGCCATACAGCTGGCAAGAAAGCGTGATTCAGCCGCTGATCGCGCCAGCAATAAAGTAGTAATCTACGAGTTAAATAGCCCTCAACCCAAAATAAATGTAAACGAAAGGCAATGAATACCAAAGACAATGACGGGCTCCCAGATGATTTATTTAATCAACAGGTAGAGAGTGCTCTTGAAGAAGAAATAGATGACCAGATAATTGCCACCGCATTTAGGCGCTCCTTAGTCGTTTTTCTGGGGCTAGGCATTGCGGTGTTAGTGGTTTGGCTGGTACGACAGTCTTTGCAACCGGAGGAAATTTCCGTAGCCGATAGCCCAATTCTAGCGCCAAAGCTCTTGAATTTAGAACGGCAACAGCAA
>CAJQNY010000200.1 GCA_905479805.1 uncultured Arenicella sp. | reverse complement strand
GTCAGAGCGTTTATTGCCTGTGTAATTCTCACCAAACGGGACTCCTGTAATAACTTCTCGCCATTCTTTACGGCCCACAAAACTCTCGCCAGGAGGCAATGTACCAGCCTTTCTAATGGTTCGTTGCAATCGAACATCACTCCGGGGATGACTCGCGAAGACACCGTGATAGGAACCTGCCGCTCCATCGCTTTTGGCTCTAGCGAAATGCTCTTGATCTTTCAAAATACCTAACATTGCCAGCATTTCTTCTGGATCGTAATTACTCCGATAGAGCATTTCAGCGGCATCCTCATCGGCCTCTAACTCCATTTCCCGACCATACCCACTAATACGCGCTTGATTTCCAATATTGATCGCCCTACCAACATTTGAATTACCGGCGAGAATACTAGCTGCGGTGGCCGCAACCGCTCCCAAAGTGCCTTGGGTTTTTCGACGGCCTATGTGGTTGCCGGTATTGTGACCGATTTCGTGTGCCAATACCCCTGCCAGCTGAGCTTCTGATGTCATTAAAACTAACAGACCACGATTAATATAGATTAAGCCGAAACCCGGCGTGAAGGCATTTATGTCTTTGCTATCCAGAACAAAGAATTGATAAGTTACATTGGGTTCATCACTCTTTTTAGCCAACTGCTGTCCAATTTCTGTGACATAAGCGCTCAATTTAGCGTTGTCGTACAAAGCCCACTTTTCAAGTATGCCTGCGTGGATTTTTGCAGCCTTAGCGCTCATCGCGTGTGCTTGATGGCTTAACATCAACATACAAAGAGCCAAAACTATTTTAATAGATGTCTTCATGATTTTAACACCAACAAAATTAAACCGAGACACATCACTATTGGACACGTTTGATTTCCTCCTCACCCGATTGGAAAAAATTAACTAACTGCTTTCCCATACCTGCACAGGAATCATCTTCAACCTGTGCCAACATCGGAATCGGAATAACAAAGGCAGGCATATAGGAATTACCTACTGCTTCGGTACTAATCCTACCCACCTCCTTAAAGGTCTCTATATCCCATATGGTTGTTTCATAATCACTCGTATCCTCCCAAGTGCCAAAACCAAAACACCCGCCACCTCCAGGCGCTATCGAGCAAGTCATGCTGCCGCTCGATCCAGTTCGTTCTGTAGAGCCTTCAACCCAAATGAAATAGCGAATTCCTAACTGGTCTATCCGGTTTGCTAATAGTGGTTCTTCCAGTAGTTTTTGTAACTTTTTTGGATGTTGAGGAGCTGTTCTTGCTTCGAACCAGGGATAGAAATCATCGATGAATTGGGACTCAGGTACTACTCTAATGTTTGTTAACTGTCTATTGAGCTTACCACCTAGGCACGCCACCAAGCTCGTTTCAGTCTCAATTTCTGCCGAATGATGACGACCTAGAATGACGATGGAATCTCCTGCTCGAAGATCCAAATTATCTTCCAACTGAATGTGATCAACATTGATCGTAGTGCAAGCTGTGATAACGAAAATCAAACTTAAGTGAACAACGCTTTGAATTACTCTCATTGATCTACCTCATTAATGCTTTCCTCAATATCTTTATCAGGAGTTAACACTGTCAAACCCTGGTCGGAGTCAGCAGCATCATTAGTCTCGTCAGCCGATTGAGGCTTCCCTTCTAACAACGCCGGTTCGCTTATTGCCGTACTTGTGCCTTCCAAATAATCTTTAATGCTCGGTTGGTTTCTAAAGCCGATAGCAAGTTGGGCACCAACATCTCTAAGCGCAATATTCGCCGCCGTATTAAACGACTTAAGATGAGACCCCAATAAAGTAGTGGGGGTTTTGCCATATCCTTTGACCACCCAATCCGCAACCTCTTGATCTTGCGCATCAGTAATTATCAATCGATATTTCAACCATATTTCAAACTGAGTCGATTTCGTTTCACTCGGCATCGCATATTGAAAATCAAGCACCCTAGGTTCGATTTTCAGTTGAGCTTGCTGGTCTTCTCCTTTTACTAGATTAAAAAGTGAGCCAAATATACGATCAAAGAGATCGACTTGGGCTGCACCAAAACCAACTTTTTCAAGGGCGCGTTTTTCATCTTTCTCTATAAATTCATAGGTCTTAAAGTTCTCGCTGTAGTTTACTTGCGCACTAATAGCAGATGCGTTTACAAGTGGGCGAGGCACTTCACTCACCACCACAAAGGCTTTGGAGCAAGCACCTAAGAATATCAGTTGCAATAAAAGTATTGTTTTTTTCAAATTTTTAACGAGCATAATTTACTCCCACAAAAGTGCCATTGTTTTGTTCCGCCAATTCTCGCATTAGAGCCGCATAACGTCTTGCGGATGGTAAGGCCGAGCGGCCTGCGGGGTCATAATGGACAGGAAACCCTACTGCGTGAATTCTTACCAGCGATTCACCACGCTTATTCACTTCGTTCAATCGTTTAACAATATCCAGCACGCGTTTGACCGAACGACCTTGAAAATCATCGCCCATAACATAGAGACTAATCTTTTTGTTTTTATCGTAAAACCGGCGAATTGCTGCAGTGATCCCTTCAACAGGACTACTGTTACTAAAGGCATTCCAACCTTGTAATTTTTGCATTATCGCCCTTCGCCTAGAAGGCGTATCTGGAATCCACTCACCGGCATAGGTGCTGAACATATACTGCCCCTGATCATTCAAGACCTGGATACCCTTAACTTTTGGGTAAATTCGTAAGGTGTTTAATACTTCTCTCATCATTCTATTCCAGGCTCCGTTAAACATGCTGCCGGATGTGTCGATAATAAAAATAATGTATTCCGAATCAACAGGAATTCCGCCGATGTAGTCGTTCTGTGATTTTCGCCCAGCCAGTAATCGCTTCATTTCACGAGAAAGAGACTGCACCGCCACTTGCAAATCAAGGGCTTCAGTCGCGTCACCCGCACCGTCATCATCAACGCTTGCCATACGTGAGTTTAGTACATCAAACTCACTTCTCAAGATTGCTACACGCCTTTCATCCTGCCCTAACTGCTCATGCTTAGCATTTAAATCCTGTTCCAAATAATTAACCTGCCCACGAATCTCGAACAAACGCTCTTGCAATGCCCGTACTTGTCCGTCTTTAACTATGGGCGATTCTTCGATAACGATCGGCTGATTTGGCTTAACGATGACTAACAACAAAACGATCGCACCAAACCCACAGCAAATAATATCCAAAAACGAAATGTTCGAATCTTCGCCACTCCGCCGTGTTCTTCGCCTGCTCATGGCCAGTCCCTCGCGGGTGTAATGAAAGCCCCTTTAGTGGCAATTGCTAATCGCCAAAACGCCGCTGCCGCGTAGGTATCTCCTTCCAGCGGAAGCAATATAGTATTAACTGGAATTCCTGGGAGAATCACATTCATTGCCTTGTTGAATGCACTCAATCGAGCGTTTCCGGAAATGGTACCCGACTTAGGGGTCTTGTCACCCTGGGTGGGCAAACCGTCTGTGATTAGAAAGATATTGTCCGGCCTCGGCTGCATTTCCATGGCCGCCCGAAAGACACTGACCATATTTGTGCCATTTTCTGGAACGACTTTTTCCATTCCAGCTATAGCCTGTGCTAATGCCACGCGATCGGATACTTCATGCCATTCGTTAACATCCTCTCCCAAGGCATGGGAAATATCTGTATTGAAGGTCAGTAGTTGAAAATCGCTAGTAATAGGCAGGTTTGCGACCACCCATTGGGTAATACTCAAGGCTCTCTGCCATTTGGGAGCCGCGACCTTACTCGCCTCGGACATATTTCTGCGCCGAATAATATTCACAATTGACTCATCCAACATGCTCGCAGACGAATCAAGCAGAATAAGCACATTCTCCCCACCTAGCTTAAGACCCGTAAGATATTGTCGTTGCCCATCTCCGGTGAATTCGTAGGCTTTCGTTCCCCCAACATCGGTTAATTCCAACGCTTTCTTTTGTGATTCCAGTTTG
>CAJQNY010000199.1 GCA_905479805.1 uncultured Arenicella sp. | reverse complement strand
CCCCAAGTACGACACGTTCGTCGAGCGTTTTTTTGCCGGATGGATAGATGGCATATTATTGAGTCTAATTGCTTACGGCATTGAAGCAGTTGCAATGTTGCTTCCAGTCTGGCTCGGGGCAGCATTGGTTTCTATTACCATACTAAATGCATATTTTTACTCAGTGACCCTCCATACTGCTTATGGTCAAACTGTTGGGAAGATGTTCATGGGGGTGAGGGTTGTAAATAACGAAGGTGAAGGAGTAATAACGTTCAAAAACGCTTTTTTGCGTGATGCTATTCCGATATTACTCACTTTCCTAATGCTTGTGATTTGGCCGAATTGGAACGTTATTGCCGAGAATCAATCAACTGCACCAATGCCTTTTTTCTTTAGTTTTATTCTTGTCCTAAGCCTTGTGTGGACGGGTCTTGAGATACTGACAATGTTATCTAACGAGAAACGACGTGCACTACATGATTATATTGCTGGGACGGTCGTTGTTAAGGTTTAAATAGTTTTGCCATAGGCCTTAGCGACATTGCTTGTATCTATAATTGCTTTAGCAAATCGGTATAAAGAATGTTCGCATTGAGCCCAGTGTCTTGAACAAGTTGCGGTGTGTGTTCGGATAGAGTGGATATCATTGCTTTTGCTGCCGGAGACAGGGATGTGTTACGGCGAGTAATGATGCAGATATCTCGGGTTTCAAAAGGTTTCTCTAATGGAAAGGACCTGATTTCTGGATCTTTTGGAACTGCCATCGAAGGAAGTACGGTAATTCCTATATTGGCTTTCAACATTGCGATAAGGGTAGTTGTGTTCGAAATTTGAAATTTCGGGTTACCAATGTATTTCTGCATTTTTAAGTTATTGGTCAATCCAGAGCCCATAAAACTTAAACCTTCTAGTTGGTTCCAAGAGACTTGTGTGTTTTTGGTAGCAAGGTCGTGATCCTTGTGGCACACAACTTCAAATGTATCTTGTAGAAAAGGGATGAAGTTTAATTTTTTGTTGGGTTGCCAGACACTTGAAATGCCAAAATCTACTTCGTTCGCTTCAACCCGTTGCTGTACTCCTTGAGAATTGTCATCAAACAAATGCATGCTTATATCAGGGTGCTTTTTGGTAAATGTGCTGATTGTGGGTGGCATTATATTGGTAGCGATAGACGCAACAACCGCAATGCTTACATGGCCGAATCGGCATTCTGCGATTCCCGTCATGTCGGTCATCGCTAGATCAAAGTCAAGGACTAGCTTATTGACGATAGGAATGAAGTTTTGTCCTTCCTTGGTTAAGGACACAGATCGAGTCGTGCGCTCTAATAGTGACACTCCTAAGTATTGCTCTAGCTGTTTGATCGCTAAGGTCACAGCAGGCTGGGTACGCGCTAGCTCGACGGCAGCTTGATTAAAGCTGCCATGTCTTGCCACCACGGCGAAGGTGCGCAAATGATTGAGCGTAATGCTGTGATGTTTGATGTTGCCCCCTTTGATAAATCTAGTGATTTATAAAAGGATAGATAAATAAATTTAATCAGTCTATTAGATTTAGTCAAATTGTTTATTAATTGTGGCGTAAAGGTGGTTATTTCTTCGAAAATAATTGTTCTTATTTAATAATTGTATTATGGTATACCAAAATAACAAAAGATACTTCGTTGCTCACTGGTAACTTCAGCGGGCAATAGTCAAATGAGGAATGCATCATGGCGTTACAGTTGCTACGGGTAAGCACGTTTACTGAAACTCAATACATCGAAGGTGGAAAGGCTTGTGATATCCCTCTGCGCTTATTTGCTGCTGCGGCAATTATAAAGAATCCTTGGCACGGTCAGGGTTTCATCGAAGACCTTAAGCCAGAAATTTATGACGTTGCTCCACAGCTAGGCAAGATGTTAACGGAAACAATACTGGATATGGCAGGTGGCGGAGAAACCGTCGAGGGTTATGGTAAGGCGGCTATGGTGGGTACCAGCGGTGAGGTGGAGCACGCATCGGCGATTATTCATACACTGCGGTTTGGAAACTACTACCGCAATGCGGTTCAGGCTGAAAGCTATCTATCATTCACTAATGTTCGTTCTGGTCCAGGTGGAACATTAATGATTCCCTTGATGCACAAGAATGATGCAGGTATGCGTTCGCACTATCTGACAGTTCAGTTTGCCATGCCAGATGCACCAGCCCATGATGAATTAGTTATTGCGCTAGGGGCTTCAGTCGGTGGTAGGCCCCATCATCGAATTGGTGATAGATATCAAGATATTGCCGACCTCGGTGACAACACGGCCATCGACGCCAGCTAAGTATATCTAGGTGACAATCCCATGAGTCAACTTCAGCAATCAGCCTCACTGCTAGAAAGCGCATCGGCTTCGAACTACTACGAAGTGCACGGGCAGGGTGAACCGATAATATTTATTCATGGCGTTGGGCTTGAGCGTAGCGTGTGGAAACCACAGATAGATCATTTTTCTTCCACCAATTTGGTCGTGAGTTATGATCTATTGGGGCATGGGAAGGCAAACGTAGGTCATGGAAAACCCTCGCTTGATGAGTATGTAAAGCAATTGCAAATTTTAATGGATGATCTTGCGCTTAAATCAGCTGCTCTAGTGGGGCATTCGATGGGAGGCGCAATCGCCATGCGGTTTGCTTACCGATACACAGACCGAGTGGATGCCTTGGCTGTTTTGAATGCCGTCTACTGTCGAAGCCAGCAAGCGCGCGAGCCTGTGTTGCAGCGCGCTGAGTTACTTGATCAGGGGCAGGGAAAGTTGTTGGTTAATCAAACTCTGGACCGGTGGTTTAGTAAATCGGAATCCAATGCTATGCCGCAAGCACGCGATGACCTTAAAGGTATGTTGGACGCAGTTGATCCAGTGGCTTATGCACGTGCCTATCGAGTGTTCGCTGAATCGGATGGGTTGCACGTAGGCGAACTAGAAAAAATTACATCCAAGGCGCTTTTCATGACCGGAGAGTTGGATCCAAACTCAACTCCATTAATGTCATCGCAGATGGCTGAACACGTTGCAAACGGAGAAGTTAAGGTTCTTGACGGTGCGAGACATATGATGCCATATGTTAATTTCAAACGGGTCAATGCGGCGTTGACGAATTTTTTGTTTAAGAAATAGAGTAAAGGTAGTAGGAATTATAATGTCACAGGAATTTGATCAGAAAGAATTGCGTCAAGTGTTCGGCAGCTTTGTCACCGGCGTAACCGTGGTAACCGCAACTCTGCCAAATGGTCAGACCAAAGGTTTTACGGCCAATAGTTTTACATCGGTGTCATTAGCACCTCCTTTGGTGCTAGTGTGCTTAGCAAATACGTCTAATAATTTCGAAGATTTTAAAAACAATGATTCTTTTGCGATTAATATCCTCTCCGAGCAACAACAAGAAATATCCAATACCTTTGCGTCTCCGGTCGAAGATAGATTTGCGCAGGTGAGTACCAGTGTTGCTACCACTGGCGCACCGATTATTGATGATTGCTCGGCTTGGTTGGATTGTTCGAGTTACGAGTGCTATCCAGGTGGCGATCATATTATTCTGATTGGTGAAGTTAAGGCGTATGGTGATAATAACCATGGCGCCCTTGGTTACTACAAAGGAGCCTATATGAATTTTGGCCTGAGTCGGGAAGCGGCGATGGTTGGCGAGAATAGTAGTGTTCAATCGGCAATAGGTGTGTTGCTGGAACGCGATGACCAGCTATTGCTGTGGAAAAACGAAGGCACTGGTGTGAGCTTACCCTTGGCTTCTCAACTCAGCGGAGATAAAGGCTTGATCAATAAGTTAAGTGTTAATGGCCTTGATGCGGAAATTGGATTTCTGTACGCGGTATTTGAAGATGAGGAAAATGATATTTCTTATACCTATTACCGAGGTGGCTGTGACGGTGAGTTAAATACAGAGCTTGCGTATTGGTGCGATATTGACGCCATCCCTTTTGAGCAGATAGGTGATGCCGCTGCGCGAAGTATGATTACTCGCTACGTGCAAGAACGCAGCGCGGACGCATTCGGTGTCTACATCGGTGGTACTGAAACCGGAAAAGTCGGAGTGCTGAAACCATAGAATTAACGCAAGCTGGATGAGTTTGATAAACCAAGAAAATTGTAAGTGATGAATTTAATAAGTCGAAATAAAAACTGAAACATGAGAGGTGCGCTGTGAAATTTTCATTATTCGTACATATGGAGCGTTATGACAATGTTCCGCATAAGCAATTGTTTGAAGAGATGTTGGAGTTGGTGCAGATTGCTGAAGAGAGTGGGTTTGAAACCGTGTGGGTGGGTGAACATCACGCCATGGAATTTACTATTTCCCCAAATCCCTTCATTATCTTAAGTTATTTAGCCCAGAGAACTAAAAACATACGCTTAGGAACGGGAACAATTGTAGCGCCATTTTGGCATCCCATTAAGCTGGCTGGTGAAGCGGCACTAACCGATATCGTCAGCGACGGCCGGCTGGACCTAGGAATCGCCCGCGGTGCCTATCAATTTGAATTTGACCGTTTGGCTGATGGTATGCCAGGCGTTGAGGGCAGTGTTCACTTAAGGGAGATCATTCCTGCAATTAAGGGTTTATGGAATAAGAATTATGCGCACGAGGGTAAGTCATGGTCATTCCCTAAGAGCACTAGCTGCCCAATGCCGTTACAAACGCCTCATCCACCCATATGGGTTGCTGCGCGTGATATTAGTTCGCACGAATTTGCAGTTGAGAACGATTGCAATGTGATGATCACCCCACTTTGGCAGGGTGATGAGGAAGTAGACAGTTTAATGACGAAGTTTGAATCGGCACTCGCTGACAACCCTGAAAAACCAAGACCGCAAGTGATGCTTTGTAAGCACACCTATATTGCGGAGACCGATGAAGAATTAGAGGATATCTCAAAGAAATACAGTCGGTTTTTTGCTAACTTCGGCGCATGGTTCAAAAATGAGCGTGATACTCACGATGGAATGCTTGATCCGATAAGCCAAGAAGAGATCGATGCAATTCCCATGTATGCACCAGAGGTGTTGCGCCGTGACTTATTAATAGGTACTCCAGATGAGGCGATAAAGCGAATCCGTCATTATGAGTCATTAGGAATAAATCAGTATTCGTACTGGATAGACAGCGGTCTTACCCATGCTGAAAAAAAGAAATCCTTACTAAAATTTGTCGAGAAGGTTGTTCCAGAATTTAGCTAGATGCCAATGCATTAATCTAGCCTTTTGATAGCTTGAAAATTAAAGAGATAGAAATGAGTGATTTACCAGTTTTTAGAAATTATATAAACGGCGAGTTCGTCGAAAGCTCCCAGCAATATGAGAGTATTAACCCCGCTACTGGCTTGGCATGGGCTATCGTGCCGGTTGCCGACAAGGCAGAGAGTGAAGCAGCGGTTGAATCAGCCCACAGAGCCTTTGTTTCTCCTGAGTGGGCAAGGATGACCGCGACGGAACGTGGCAAGTTGCTGTTTCGGTTGGCTGATATCATGGCGGAAAATAGTGATGTGCTCGCCGCGATTGAGACCAAGGACACTGGAAAGATCATTCGTGAAACTCGCGCTCAGGTTGCCTACATCTGCGAATACGTCAGATATTTTGCGGGCCTAGCAGACAAGGTTGAAGGTACTCATTTACCCATAGATAAGCAGGATATGGAGGTATTTCTTCGTCGCGAGCCAATAGGTGTTGTTGCTGCGATTATTCCTTGGAATTCTCAAATGTTTCTAGCGGCAACCAAATTTGGTCCTGCGATCGCAGCTGGTTGCACTATGGTAATGAAGGCTTCTGAAGAAGCTCCAGCCCCTTTGCTTGAATTTGCTCGATTGGTCGATGAGGCCGGTTTCCCTCCTGGTGTATTCAACATTGTTTCTGGGTATGGCCAAGATTGTGGCAAGGTGATCACCAGTCATCCGTTGATTTCGCGTATTGCATTCACGGGCGGCCCGGAAACTGCGCGCCACGTGATTCATAATTCAGCCGAAAATCTAGCCGATGTCTCCTTAGAGCTTGGGGGTAAATCACCGGTAATCGTTTTTGATGATGTGGATGTTGATTCAATGATCAATGGCATAGTGGCCGGAATATTTGGAGCTACCGGGCAGAGTTGTGTGGCGGGCTCGCGCCTCATAGTTCATCGAAATGTTAAGGACGAGATTCTTAGCAAACTAAAAGCCAAAGCAGAAAGTATTCTGATCGGTGACCCTGAATTGATGGAAACTGAATATGGGCCGTTGGCAACGGTTGCTCAGGTCGAAAAAATCGAAAGGATAGTCGCCGAAAGTATCGCGGCTGGCGCAACCTTGGTTACAGGTGGTAAACGACCTGAGGATTATGCTGACCGAACCTATTATCTCCCAACGATCTTAGATTGTAGTAATGTAGAAGACGCTTCGAGCGTTACTAACGAATTGTTCGGACCGGTGCTAAGTGTACTGACATTTGATACCGAGGAAGAAGCGGTTGCGATTGCTAATAATACGCGCTTCGGTTTAGCGGGTGGTGTATTCACCAAAAATATATCGCGTGCACATCGAATGATACGGGCGATTCGGTCAGGGGTAGTGTGGGTGAATACCTATCGAGTAATTTCTCCGATGGCTCCGTTTGGTGGATTTGGTGAGAGTGGTTATGGGCGTGAAGGCGGAATTCAATCATTGTTGGATTATATGCGCACCAAATCAGTTTGGATTAATACTAGCGAGGAACCGATACCCGACCCATATAAAATGCGTTAAGTTATTCGGACTGTTCTTCGGCTTCCTTGTCGAGCAACATTTGTTTGGCAATTGACGCGGCCATGTTGACATGCGCCCAGCTTGCCAGCTCTGCTTGATCTGGGTCGTTGTCGGAAACCGCTTGAACAATGGCTTCAATCTCTTTTAGAGATGCTTTCTGTCTATTTGGCGATCGCGTTGTCATGGCGCGCAATAAACTGATTCTGTCATGCAGAGACTGTACAACTTCCCAGGCAAAGGGTTTATTGCCGATGGTGAAAAAGGCTTCATAGAATTTAGCCACCGCGGGTAAAATATCTTCGTCATGGTTAGCTGAAAAAGCGTCAGTGATTTTTTCTACTAGTTGATTTAGCTTATCCACGTCAGACGGTTGAGCAACTTGTGCGCAGGCCCGAATGGCCATGGCCTCCAAGACACCACGAACTTCGTAAATCTGTTCTGCCCGTTGCCAATCTAAACTGGCGACGATCGGCCCTATATGCGGGATGGTTTCCACTAGACCTTCAGTCTCTAACTGCCTGAGTACTTCTCTTACAACTGTTCTACTGACACCCAGTTCATCACATAATTTACGTTCAACTAAGCGGCTACCAGGAGGAAAGTGCGCTGAAAAGATAGCCTTACGCATGCTTTCATGAGCTAGCTCTCGCAAGGTTTTGCTAGTTCGGTCAATTTTAATACCCGCTTGAGCCATATTCTTAAAGTGTTTGTTTTAAATGTAGGTTTATTGTTAGCTTGGTTTCTTGATCATCGCTTAGGTCTTAGACGCTAAGCGGCTCGCCAAACTGTTGGTTTTTCGGCGTTATTATTAGTCTAAGTTATTAATGGATATGATAAATTTAATAGACTTATTAAACAGTAAATTGTCAAATCAATCTAAGTAATCGCCCCCGACCTTCTTTATAAGCATAGCAATAGAAATTGGTTTGTCGAGGGGTCCAATTCTAACTTTTTCAGAAAACGCGTTCTGACGTGGAAATAGATCTGCATATGAGTAATACAAAATACGATAATTTCATTAACGGCGAATGGACCACTGCCGCTGATTATACAGAAAATACCAGCCCATCTGATTTATCTGATGTGATTGGTCAATATGCAAAGGGTACAGCAGCTGATGCTGAAGCTGCGATCGAGGCGGCTGATCAAGCGTCTTTGGTCTGGTCACACTCGGGCTTAGAAGAACGGAAGGCGGTTCTTGACAAAATCGGTGCTGAACTTATTGAACGCAGTGGCGAAATCGGCCGAATCTTGGCCCGAGAAGAAGGGAAGACAATTCCCGAAGGTGTGGGTGAAGTTTATCGCTCTGGGCAGTTCTTCCAATATTTTGGCGCAGAAACTCTTCGCCAAATGGGTGAAGTTGCTGCCTCAACTCGACCCGGTGTGGAAGTGGAAGTGCGCCGCGAAGCATTGGGCGTAATAGGCATCATTACTCCCTGGAATTTTCCGATGGCAGTCGCCGCGTGGAAGGTTGCACCTGCTCTAGCATTCGGTAATGCAGTGGTATTGAAACCGGCTGACATAGTGCCGGCTAGCGCTTGGATTTTGGCGGATATTATTAGCCGAAGCGGACTCCCTGCAGGGGTATTTAACTTGGTGATGGGGCCAGGCCGAGAAGTAGGTGAAGCGATAAGCACCTCACCTAAGGTTGATGCGGTTACCTTTACTGGCTCTGTTTCTGTCGGTCGCCGGATTGCCAACAACGTGATTCAAAATATGGGCAAGATTCAATTGGAAATGGGCAGCAAAAATGCATTGGTTGTATTGAATGATGCGGACCTTGATTTAGCTGTTCAATGTGCAATCAACGGTGCTTTCTTTGGTACAGGACAAAAATGCACAGCTTCTTCACGTCTTATCGTGGAAGAAGGAGTACATGATGAATTTGTTGCGAAGATGACTGCTGAGATGGCGAAGTTGAAAGTAGGTAACCCCCTTGAAGACGGCATGCAGATCGGTTCATTAGCCAGTGAGAGCCAGCACGCAGATGTGTTGCGATATATTGAGTTGGCTAAAACGGAAGGCGCTTCTCTGGTGGCCGGTGGCGAAGCATTAGACCTTGAGCCAAAAGGCTACTACATTGCACCTACATTATTTAAAGATACGAACAATGACATGCAGGTGAATTGCGAAGAAATATTTGGCCCAGTTGCCTGTGTAATAAAAGCGCGTGATTACGATCACGCATTGGAAATGACCAATGACACAGAGTTTGGTCTTACGGCAGGAATCATTACAAATTCTTTAGCGCGTTCGGCGCACTTCAAACGTAATGCTAAATCTGGCTGTGTCATGGTGAATTTACCGACAGCAGGCACCGATTATCATGTGCCATTCGGGGGTAGAAAATCTTCCAGTTATGGGTCTCGTGAACAAGGGAAATATGCTGAAGAGTTCTACACCGTCGTTAAGACAAATTACAGCAAGCCGTATTAAGCCGTATTAAGCCGTATTAAGCCGTATTATTGACGCATTAAGATTCGAGACTAAAACTATAATAAAAGGTATCGCTATGCAGGACGAGCAGGTAATTATCGATGGATTGCAGTACGTAAACTGGGACAGGAAGCTGTTCGAGAAAACGCGTGATAGTGGAATTAATGCCGTCCATGTGACAATTGCCTATTGGGAAAACTTTCGTGAGGTGATTGCTAATATTACGCATTGGCATCGCCATTTTGAGAACAATGCTGATTTGATCATGCATGTGCGCAGTGCTGAAGATGTGCTTGAAGCAAAGCGCACTAATCGTCTCGGTATAATATTCGGCTTTCAAAACTGCTCACCGATTGAAGATGACTTGGCATTGGTCCAAGTGTTGCATGAGCTTGGTGTACGTATAATGCAGTTGTCCTACAATAATCAAAGTTTGTTGGCGACGGGTTGTTATGAAGAAAATGATCCGGGCATAACTCGCTTTGGTAAGCAGGTGATTCGCGAAATGAATCGTGTCGGTATGGTTATTGATATGTCTCATTCGGCGGAACAATCCACCTTGGAAGCCATAGAACTATCAGAACGACCCATCGCAATTACCCATGCCAATCCGAGTTTCTTCCACTCGGCATTGCGCAATAAGTCGAACGATGTATTGAAAGCACTTGGCGAATCGGGTGGCATATTGGGGTTTAGTATGTACCCGTTTCACCTTAAGAACGGTTCGGATTGTAGTCTCGAAGAATTTTGCCAAATGATTGCCAAAACGGCTGAAATTGTGGGCGTAGATCAGGTTGCAATTGGTTCTGACCTTTGTGAGCAGTGGGGTTACGAGACCCTAGAGTGGATGCGCAGTGGACGTTGGACTTTCGCAGCTGATTATGGCGAAGGCACGGCGGCTAATAAAGCATGGCCAAAACAACCACACTGGTTTAAAGACGCGAGTGACATCAATAATATTGCATCAGGGTTAGCGGCTATCGGCATGAACTCTGAAGAGGTCAATAAGGTTATGGGTGGGAATTGGTTGAATTTTTTCGATCATTCCTTTGAAGCAAAGTCCTAGACGATATTTGAACGTCGCAATCTAACATTATTCATACAGTAGGACGGATATACTTGACTTCAACCTGAGTGCGAAGTCTTTTACCGTTATGGCCATTAATATCAATGAACAAACTCACCGATCTTAAAGATGTAGAACAATTGCCTATGCGTCCAGCTGCGGAGGTAATGAATTTATCTAGATTGGGTCGTTTTCATCAAACTCGCCTTAGCTTTATGCGGGCTTTAGTGCGCAAGATGATGGCGCAGCATTGGCAAATTCACCCAAGTCTAGTCGAGTTGGATGAGCATGGGTATGGAACCATGGTTTATCGAATCGATACACCTAACGGCCATTATCATTACGTATTGTTTTCTGACTATTTAGCTGACGACGAGCGCAATGACAGAGTTATTGCGGAAAAATGGGATGTCACCATGGCATTGTGTATTGGCGACGTTAGTGATGCTCAACTTGCTGAAATGCGTTTGAATGTTCCAAAGCAAGAAGCGGGTCGTGCCAGTTCGAACATGATGGTGTTGTCTCGTGGTAATAAAAGTTCACGGAATTTTAGCTACGTTGTCGATGCCCTCGCAAATGGTGAGCAACCAGCGAAACATCATTTAGCAAACTGTGGGTATTTGTATCGAACCACGGCGGTTTATGGCAGTGGTAAGTTTGGCATGGCCGATTGGGAAAAAGTGCGTGATCAGTGCGTGGATTTTGCTGCTCCCTTTGCGGCGGAAATGTTTAACTGTTTTATGCTACGACATTTTAGTATTGACCAAGCCGAGCATTTAGCAAGAATACAGTCGCCTGGGTCGGCGGTGGCAATGGACGATGGCGTTAAACGATTCATTGGCATTGGCAACTCAACGGGCTTAGGGATGGCGCCTTATCTTATTCGCCACCCAAAGCTTATCAGCCGATGGGTTTTGAATCGAGAATCCGCGCTGGCGCGTGTGATTTATCAAGGAGAGGTAACACCCCAGCACTTGGAGAAGATTGATAAGCTTCTGTCTAAAGCAATAACACATATCTCTGAAACCCGTGTTCCGGATGAGCATCAGATTGCTAATAATGAGCTTCTGCTTAGCGAGCTTGGTCAAGTCCAATCTTGGTTGAGCCGTGAAGGTGACGAACAATCTTCCTGGGAGTTGTTAGTACAATTCGCTGAACAGAACTATTCATTTGAAACTCAGGAGATGTTAAATAGTTTGTTATTAGAACTCTACCCTGAGTTAGTTTCTGACATTTCTTATGAATGCGTGGATGAAGTATATCGATTGCAACCAGAAATGAGTTTAGAACAACTGAAGCACTTGATCGAGGCGCGCTACGACTGGGCTTTGGAGATTGATTTTGGGCAGGCAGATGCGAATCATTTTTTTTGGTATCGCTCTGAAGAGAAAATGGAGCCAAGGTTGGGTGAAAGAGCCAATGAGCCTGGCGCTGATAGAGAAATGCCACTCACTATAGCGCGCCTAGTTCGGCAGTGTTATGACGCTTTATGCGAATATGTCGACCAAAATGATAAGAGCCAGATGGTTGCTTATTTTCTACTCAACGATCCAAAGCATCGTGGAATAGTTAAAAGAATTCAAACTATGTCTGAAGAGTGTTATGGGGAGATAAGAGCCAATCTTGCTGATATCGATATGTTGCCCATGGATTTATTGCGTTGTAAATTATCGTTTTTTGGGGTTAGTAAATTTGATCCCAAATCAAAGCTCTGGGTTCGTAACACCATGTTCCAGGGCGCGCCTTTAGTAAGTGAAATAGTAGACCGTTCGTATGCAGGATTCAAAGACGATTGGTGTTTTCCTATTTCCTGTGAGTTAGATAGTGAACTGCAAGAGACTGGCTCCTCGAGCTAGGCCTGAGTCATGAAAGTTTCTAAAAACGAACTCATTTATGTTCTGAAGCAAGCGTTCGAAGGTTGTGGCTATGACTTTGGTGCCTGTCAAAATATGGCAGAACAGATAACCTGGTCTGAGATGCATGGTCTCCGGGGTCTGGCCATATTAGAAAGGTTAATTTCTGAGGGGATATCCGCACCCAGTACTGAATTTGATATTCACACATTGGATGGTAATGAACTCAGATTTGATGCCTCTGGTAGCAGCCTTTTGTATCAATCAGACCTAGGGTTATCGTTAGCTATTGCAAACTGTAAAAGTGCTGGCAGCAGTAAGCTGGTGTTTGAGAACTGCAGGGATGGGGCGCTGGTGCTTAATAAGCTATCCGAAATGAGCCTTAATGGTTTGGCGAGTTTTGTCTGCGAAAAAGAATTCAACAGCGACAAAAAGATTAACCGCTGGGCCCGATGTGAACAACTGGTAGGAGTTCCTAAAATCTGTGATGGTTTCATGGGGACGGATAAATTCGCTGAAGCTAAGCGTTTTGATTTGATTCTCTATCTTTGTTCTAGCGGCGGTGAGCTGGATAAATTTATCTCACAACAAGCGTTTGAATTAGAGCTAATAAAAAACGACGATGAAATAGTGACTAATTACCAAACTAGTTTGGCTCATGGAATTGCAGTTAGTGATAAAGTTTGGCGATGTCTGAATAAAATCGGCTCGAAAGTCCTTGTTGAATCCACCGAGGCATCAAGGAAAGGGGCGGGCGCTTAAGCGCCGTCAGCAACATAAAATTTAATTGAGAGACTTGGATATGAGTGAAACAAATATAGATCTAGATGTAGTAAGAGAGATAAGCGAACGTGCGCTGCAGGCCGCAGGTGCAAGTAGCGCAAACGCGGCTGCCGTTGCAAACTCGACTGTTTTGGCAGAGCGCGATGGTATTCGTAGTCATGGGCTAATGTATGTGCCTATTTATGCTGAACATGTGATCTGCGGAAAAGTGGATGGGCAAGCTATCCCAGAGGTTTCTGTTGGTAAACGCGGAGCAGTTAAAGTTGATGCGAAAGCCGGGTTTGCGCATCCAGCGATTGATGCAGGATGGTCTGCTTTTATGGGTGCCGCACGTGACAATGGGGTTTCGGTTTTGACGATTAATAACTCTTATAATTGTGGAGTATTAGGTCATCACGCCCAAAGAATTGCTGAAGAAGGTTTATTGGGGCTCTGTTTTACTCATGCTCCGGCATCTATTGCTCCAACGGGAGCAAGCACTCCAGTCATTGGTACCAATCCTTTTGCAATGGCTGTTCCGGATGGCAAGGGCGGGTCAGCGATTGCCATAGACCAGTCAGCCAGTGTGGTTGCAAAATCAGAAATTGTTCTGCGTTCGAAGAATGGCGAGTCTATTGAGTCTCATTGGGCTTTTGATGCCGATGGTAATGCTACCACCGACGCCGCAGCTGCCCTCAAGGGCTCTATGGCTCCAGCCGGAGGTTATAAGGGTTTTGGTGTCGGATTAGTCGCCGAGATACTCGCGTCTTGCCTAGCCGGCGCTGTCTTGAGTAAAGACGCAAGCCCATTCGCAGGAACAGCTGGCGGACCTCCTAGTACCGGTCAGTGTTTTATCGCATTTGATCCCACGGCTTTTTCTGGCGATGTATTTAATTCAAGAATTCAGGCTTTAGTGGAATCGATTGCAGAACAAGAAGGGGCGCATTTACCTGGCGATAAAGGTAAGACAAACCGGAAAAAAACAATGACTGAAGGCGTGTTTGTTAAGCAGGATCTGTTAGATAAAATAGATTCTTACTCGCAAGATACGTAGTATTAAATTATTAGTCGGATGAATAAGAAATATCTATTAATAGGAAATTCGTATTAATAGATTCGCGGTTCTTATTTGTTAAATAAAGGTAATTAATAGACTATAAGTCCCATCATATATCTGTGGCTTGCCCCAGACGAACTACAGTAATATTAATAAAAATAAGTAGCTGATATTTGAAAAAGGTGAACCCAAGGGTTCGCCTTTTTTGTTGCCTACA
>CAJQNY010000198.1 GCA_905479805.1 uncultured Arenicella sp. | reverse complement strand
AATACACTGAGCTCGCCTGAAAATATTAGAGAGGCGTAAGTGACCGTCATGATAATCATCATTGACCCTGCAAACAGTCCAGTCAGAATCGCTTTAGCCGTCGTCAATTGACTCTCTTGACGTTGTAATATCCGATCAATTATTAATTGCAGTCTTGATTCCAAGCTTTCTTACCCTATGTTTTTTAATCGTCTGCGCCTTATGCAATCATCTTAGCGATAGATAAAAATTAATCAAATATTAAATCAGTTAGTTTTTGCCAGGAAATAATTGAAATTATTAATGCATCGGCGGATAAATTAATTAGATAAGGTAAATATGGTGTCGATACGAGAGCTTAGACACTGCTGAGCTTACTTGAGCGGCCAAAGATTGTGGGCCAAATTAGTAGGGACATCATCGAAATTGTTGATCTCGAGAAAACAATCAATCGTCAGCCAAGTTGAATCCAAGGGCATATTTTAGTTATAGTAGAGGTCTGCTCCCTAATTATCCTTGTTCTTCAGATGTGGATTGGCACATTGTTACTGATAAATAGGCGGGTTGAAAAGGAAGTACAACTGGAAGTAGGGCTATAAAGACTAATGAAATGGTGGAAGATGTCTAAGTTAACTAGAGCAATCATGGTGTTATGGATAATGCACACAACTCAAATTTCGATTAACTGAGCATTAATACCATTCTCAAATACAATTTTCACTCTTTACTTATTTCAAATAAGATGATTAATGCTGCACGTTCAAAAATAATTGATGCCAGGGTCAAATAACGCTTTGAACTCCCCATCAAAATTAGGTTTATGGCTTGCCCTGTTGGCAACGCTTTGCTATTCGTTGAAACCCATTATCATCAAACTGATCTATCAATATGATGTCAGTAGTGTGGATATTCTTGCTTGGCGAGTCATCATTTCTTTGCCAATTTATGTTGGTGTCGGCGTCTGGGTTTGGTATTCGCATCAGCAAGAGAGTGCCAGTGGTTTAAGTGACGGAAAGTTCACTTCTAAGGGTTGGTTGATCAAAACTGTGATCCTGGGGATCATTGGTTACTACCTCGCCGCCATACTGGATTTAGTCGGCTTGCAATATATATCGTCGCAACTTGCGCGACTGATCCTATTTACCTATCCAACCCTAGTGGCCATTCTAGGGTGGTTGATTTTTCGCCATAAAGTAAGTTCCACAGTGCTGATAGCGCTTGTCTTGAGTTATATCGGTGTCGGATTGATATTTGCGTTTGATCTAGACAAGTTGGGGGATCAAGTCATATTTGGTTCCATAATGATGTTTTTGAGCGTCTTATCGTTCTCTCTCTATGTGTTATTGAGTAAAAGTGTTATCGACCAGGTGGGTGGGGCCGCTTTTACCGTAGTTGCCATGTTGGCGAGTGGCTTGTGCGTATTGGCTCATTTCGCAATTAGCGGTGAAACATTTACCGTCTTCTCGTTAAGTTCACCTGAGTTTTTACTCATCGCTGTCATGACGCTGATTACCACGGTAATTCCCAGCTTCCTAATCGCAGAAGCTATCGCACTCATTGGGCCGCAAAAAACAGCTATAGCCGGGACCTTTGGTCCGGCTGCTACGTCAATATTTGCTGTTTTGCTGCTGGGCGAGACCTTTGCAGCCCCTCAGCTGTTTGGGATTGTTTTGGTGGTAGCCGCGATTAGTTTTATGCAAAGAGAGCAAAATGTGAAGTAAGTGGGGTCGGCGGCATAGATTCTCAGAACTCAGTAAAATGCATAATCCTTAGTTTCTAGTCAATATTTCACCCGTTTGGGTGATTGTTAATAACGGTTAACTTCTATATATTGAGTTCTAAGGTTGGCTATATAGCTAGAGAAATGTGATGTCTAGCTGGCATTGTTTAGTATTTAGTCAACAAGGCTTAGCGCAGAACGGAATTTGCCGCTTTCCTGGCTGGGGTTATATAAAGAAGTTTTAGGTCTGAATTGTTTACGGCTTCAGACTATTAATCCAGTTTGGTGTAGGGCGGGGACCTTTGTGATGTGCTGAGAGGCTTAATCGCTGTGTATTTTCGGTCAAATTTAGATCGTGAAATAGTTAGAAAACGAAGAGGGCAATGAACTTTCGTTTTCGCCACGAGCAACATCAATTGAGGAATTGTAATGCCTGCTGGGAAAAGAGAGATAAAAAGTAATTTGACATGGTTCAATAAGGCGATACCTGTTGAGGTGGGCATAACGATGCCACTCGCCGATAGGAATGCACGCTTGGGATCTAATGCTCAAGACATGACCCATCAAACTGACATAAAGCCAAATCAAAAACTGAGACGCACGTTTTTCGTGCAGAGTGTTTTTATTTTGGTTTTAGTTATGGTGTTTTTCAGTGCGCTCTTTATCGCGCCGGGTGCAAAAGCCCAGCAAGGCAGTGCGGTTACTCCTGCTGATGTTGAGTCCACAAGCTTCACTGTTGCTGGTTTCAGCGTCGAAGGGAAAAACCCATTGGGGAAATCGACCACAGACAAAATCTTAAACAGTTATACCAACCGCGAACTTACAATAGAAGGTTTGCGTGAAGCTGCAACGGCTTTGGAAAAAGAGTTGGCATTAAAAGGGTATAACTTCTATCGCGCAACCGTACCGCCGCAAGAACTCAACGATGATGTGGTTCGCCTTAAAATCGAGAGAATAGACATTGCTAATGTCGCGGTTTCTGGGAACCAGTATTTTAGTGACAATAACATTGCACGAAGCTTGCCATTAGTTTCTTCCGGAAGAAGCCCGAACACACAGAAGATTGCCAGTGCCTTGCTACTCGCTGAAGACAACCCGGCCAAAGAGGTGAGGGTTGTGTTCATAAAAGGTGATACTCCACAAACAGTTGATGCCAATATAGCCATCACGGATCAGAATCCGAATGAAATATTCTTATGGGCTAATAACGCTGGAAGCCGTCAAACAACGAGCTCTCGCCTAGGGGTGCAATACCATAATAGAAATATGTGGGGGATGGATCACCAGATGGCGCTGAGTTTCACTACTTCGCCTGAGGAGCCAGATGAATTAAAACAGTTTGGTGTTAATTACCGTTTACCGCTTTATCGTTTGCGCGGAATGGCGAACGTATTTGTTTCTAGGTCCGATGCCGATACTGGCATTGTGGCCGACGTGTTTGATATTAGTGGCGCGGGCGAGACAGTTGGAATCGGTTATAAGCAATATCTGGAAAAGCGCGGAAACTATCAGCACCGACTAAGCGTAGGAATTACCGACAAGTTGTTCGACAGCGACATTTTATTTCGCTCAACAGAGATTGGCAATGATGTAAGAAGTCGACCCTTGTTGCTTGAGTATATTAGTCGATATGATAAAGATAATTGGTTGCTTAATTCCATCGTGACGCACGCGACAAACTTGTCAGGCGGTAGTTTCAATGATGATGCCAGTTACGCCAACGTGAGAGCTGGAGCAGATACTGACTGGAGTAAGCAAGAGTTATCGCTTAGATTCGACTATCGGATAAGCCAGGTCTGGAATAGTCGTCTAATGATGTTTGCACAAACTAGTTCAGACTCGTTGATTCCTGGGGAGCAATTTGGAATGGGCGGTGCACTGGGAG
>CAJQNY010000197.1 GCA_905479805.1 uncultured Arenicella sp. | reverse complement strand
AAAGGTTAGGCATGAATAACGTTAAGTCTATTTTGGTTTCGATACTATTTCTCGTAAGCTGCTCTCTCACTGCTGTGGCTCAAAACAAGGTCGTTGTCATCCCTGTGGACGACGGATTTATGCCGATGGTTCTGCCTGCGCCTCCGGAACCTGAACCTGTGGCTCCTGTAGATGCTGTATTTTTGGACGAAGCCATAGGAAAGCAAATGGTTTGGAACAAAGGTTGGGATACAAGCATTGGTCATAGAACCAAAATGGATCCAACAGTGAAGATCAGCTTAATCAGGCTTGAGCCAGTTTTTGGCTACCCAGGAATAATCTATCCTGGCAATGAAATTAGGCACTGGGGTTTGCAACAAGTTTTTATCTCTCCGAAAAAGATTTATGCAAAAGGTGCCCTATTTATTGATAGAGGGAGTTTTGTTGAGGGTGGGCCGTTTGAGTTCAGTTTAAATCAGCAAGGCTTTATGAGCTTTCACAATATTGTAAGAAAAGACGCTCAATCTGGATGGATTGGCGCGTGGACCGATCCAAGACCAGGCGATAAAGTATGGTTTTTCATAATAAGTGATGATGAAAGACTTTCATCTAACCCTATTACGTTTACTTGGCCATAGCATAGCAAGCTATATTGCGGCCGAATTAGAATACACTCCCTAGGTTGTAAACGGCATCAGACTTTAAACTCATACACGGCAAGCTTAATTTTCGGTTAACATTCAGATCCAAGAACACGGGCTCCTTCCATAAATATCAAAACCCTATGAACGAGCCCTTCCCACGAAAGATCTTTCATGAAGCATCTGCCACTAGTTCTGCATCCTGCTTCCATTCGACAGATTGGCCGTCACGAAGTCTTTCTCCACCACGAATGATAACCGTCGCATCAGCCGAAACATCACCGATCACTTCGATCATATCGCCTTCACCATAACCCAACTGAACATCTCTTCGATGCGCCACGCCATCTTCTACCACAAAAACATACTGTTGGTTCGGGCGTAAAATTACCGCGTCGCGAGGTATCGCAGTTACTTCTTTAGATTCAGCTGTAGGCAAAGATACCCGAACAGGCGACCCTACCAGCAAATCCGTATTGTCCAGTGATACACGTAATTCCATAGTTCGACTCACAGCATCACCTACCGGGATAAGAGCTCTTAGTGGCGCTAACATTTCGCGCCCTCTACCGGTGATTTTCAATTCAGTTCCCGCTTCAATCGGCTGCACTAACGCGGCAGGTACGCGCGCGCTGATTTCTAGGTTTTGTGTATCAACAACTCTCGCTACAGCGCTTCCAATCTGCGCAAACTCACCAGGCTGAATCGACTGGCTCACCACCCTTCCAGCAAAAGGTGCCTTGATAGATGTGCGCGCTAGATCATTCTGTGCCGACACCAACTCGGACTTGGCTCTAGCAACATCGGCCTTAGAAGTTTCTACATTTGACCTGAGTTCTGCAATGGTGATTTCAGGAATCCCGAGATCATTATTTTGTCCCCCAACCCTTTTGAAGTAGTCAGAATGATAGGTATGAAGACTTTCTAACCGATCTAGTTCTGCTCTACGTTGCGCGACTAATTGCTGTGCATTCTGTGGATCTATTTCGGCTAGGCTATCGCCCTCTTCGACAACATCCCCTATCTGTACTACCGATATCACCTTGCCCGATGTCTCTGATGCGATAACGGCATCTAGTACACTCACTACCGTTCCAGGTAAGGTTGAATGCGGAGACATGGTAATAGCTTGAGCATTTGCTACCACAACTACGGCTGGCGGCGGCCCTTGGTTCGCAGCATTAGCGGGTGCTGCCGGTGAAAACCAATCGAAAAAATACGCCGCCATCGCCAAGCAGATGAGTAGAAACGCAGCCAAGCCCCCGATTATTTTGATCTTATTCTGGCCTCGCTCGGTTTCACCTTTACCAACATCAACCAGTTCTAGCTCGGAGCGTGATGATTCTTGTTGCTCAGGTTCTGGGGCTTGTTCAGAGATTTCGTTGTCCGTTAGTGATTGTTTTTGATTCAGCATAATATTATCCAGTTTCATTGCCGTTCATGGCAAAGCGTCCAAATCGTTGCACTATCCAGGCTCTTTTAGGAAATTCGAGCTGTAATAGGCAAGGCAATAGAATTAAAGTAAATAGAGTTGAGACCAACATGCCACCAACAATGACCGTCGCTAAACCTTTATAGATAGCGCTGCCTGCCCCAGGAGCAATCACCAATGGCATCATTCCCATTAACGATGTCAGTGTTGACATAAGAATAGGCCGTAGCCGGTTTTTCAACGCCGTGCGTACTGCCTCACGACGATCTGATGTTTGTTTCTCAGCGTTCCGAGTTTCAGTGACTAATAAAATGGCATTGTTGACTACCAGTCCCAGCAGGATGATAAAACCTACCATTCCTAAAAGATCGAGCGGCGTAGGCGTTATCAAGTCAACCACTCTCACTGCCAAGACCCCGCCCACGGCAGCCATTGGCAATGAAATCATCACCAACAGAGAATCTGTTACAGACTTAAAGAGCGCTGCCATGACCAGAAACAGCAACACTACGGCCAGAAAAAAGTTACCACTTAGGTTTGAAATAGCGCGGCCTAAAGCATCAGCATCACCACCAAACGCAATATTGGCATCCAGTGGCAACATCGTTCGAATTTGCGGTTCCAACTCGCGCAGAATCGACATAGTTTCTCCAAGAGCAAGATGTGGTGGCGGATTAATACCCAACGAAATAGTGCGCTGCGCTTCTAAGCGAAATATCTGGTTTGGCCCCACACCGCGCTCTACTCTTGCTAAATCGCCAAAGGGAACCACCGCTCCAGAGGGAGTGACGATGGGGATGGTTTCTAACTGTTCCGGCTCAGTCCATTGTTCAGTGCGCAGTAAAATATCTAGCCGTGATTGTTGGTGAAAAAACTCACCCAACCACAAACCATCCCCAAATGCGCGTAGTGAGCGCGCCAGAGACTCACGGGTTAGGCCGACTTCCGCCAAACGGCGATCATCGGGAATTAGTCTTAGCTCAGGCGTCACTATTTGAGGGTCAGGGTTTAGGTTAACTCGACCACCTGAAAGTTTTTCTCGCACTAAATCTGCAACGTCCATCGCTGCTTTACCAAGAGCGATGGAATCCGCTGATTGAAGATCCATGCTGATGGACCCACCACCACCGAACCGTCCAAATAACGAACCTTGCTGTGCAAATGATCGCGTGTCTGGAAAGCCTGACAATATCTCGTCATTGGTGATTTTCACCATCTCATCAACTCTGGATTGATCTTGCACTCGTATCCCTATATTACCGCCCCATGGCCCGGTAATTAGATAATAGTTTTTAAGCGCTGGCTCCTTCTCACCCGCCATATAGGGTGCAAGACGGTCAACCACAACCTCTGCAAACTCCTCACGGACAACATCTGTGCTTGCACCAGATGGGAAGGACACAAAAGCATCTACGGCATCGCGCTTTACTGGCGGCAAGTAATTCAGTTGCGGAAAAAAGGTCCAGCCTAGAATCATCGGTAGAATAGTCAGCCCTGCAATCCAAGAAATACGTTTTCGAGGCGTGTCGCTCAAGTCCATTAAGCGTTCAGAAACTTTGTCCCACCGACCTTCATGCTCGATACCTTGTAAATTTGGCTTTGGTAAAAAATAGGTAGCAGCGGCAGGCAAAATTAACAAAGCAGCCACAAAACTAAACGACACGGCAATCGCTATGGTAAGTGCTAGATCGGCGAATAATTGGCCTTCAACATCCTCAAAGAAAACGATTGGAACGAAGATGACAATCGTCGTCAATGTCGATGCCAATAATGCGCCACCCACACTCTTAACTGAATTCACCGCTGCCTTTCCAGCCTCGACCCCACGGTCTACCTGACGGACATAGTGTTCTAGAACAACAATCGCAGCATCTAAAACCATTCCGGTTGCGAACGCCAAACCCGCCAAAGAAATTACGTTGATACTCCTGTCAAATAGGTTCAGCACCGTAAATGTCGCCAATAGACTAATTGGGATCGCAGCAGCAATTAACAAGGTAGCTCGCAGTCTGCGCACAAACAGCCACAGCGAACCAACAGCTAGAAGTATGCCAATACCCATATTCTCTGTGAGCAAGGAAATAGCGCGCTTAATGAAGACAGAAGGGTCGAAGCTCTTTTCGATCGTTATTCCATACTGACCAGGCAAGGTTTCATTTAATTCGTTCATACGATTAATAACTTGGTCAATCGCTGCCAGAGTGTTGCCCCCTGGCTGACGCATAACTCGCATACCTATCGCTGGTTGCCCATTTTGATA
>CAJQNY010000196.1 GCA_905479805.1 uncultured Arenicella sp. | reverse complement strand
GAAAACGGTGTGGGTATTGCCGAAACTTACCCTAACCTGGCTGGCCAAAAGCAAGGATATTTGGTTTCTTCAGTAAAAGCTTACAAAGATGGTTCGCGTACTGGTGGACTGGCTGTATTGATGGCCCCCATGGTTAGCGCTTTGTCTGATGAAGATATCTCTGACATCGCCGCCTATTATTCCGGCTTAGAGTAATCGTTGATAGTTAGTTTAGCTGATAGTTAGTTTAAGTGGCGGACTCTTAAATAATTGTCTATAACTATTTAATGATCGGTCTTATCTATATTTCTCATCATTACCCCATAAAAAACTAATTAACAATTTAACGAAGCAAGAATAAAAGACGCCGCAATGACTCTTAGCAACGACGAAAAGCACCTATTGATTCAAGAGTTAGCTGATCTCAAGCAGCGGCACCGTAGCTTGGACATCGCCATTGACGATTTTGCAGAGCAATTAAACGCCAATCAACTGGAAGTTAGGCGCCTTAAAAAACAAAAATTGAGATTAAAGGATTCAATCTCCCGACTCGAGAGCAGGCTAATTCCCGATTTACATGCCTGAACTGTTTATAACTGTTAACTGATTGTTAATTTGTATAAATCATCACCACTCCCGCACTGAATTTTATTCTTATTAATTAACGACTTAGGGTCGTTAAAGACCGTTTGTCCAGCATCGGCTTGCGTTTTTGTAATGAATTTCATGTTACTTTTACTGCGCATTTGATCCCCTGTCCGAAGCAAATAGTAGACGTGTTCAAGGGACTGTAATTTGGTTTTTGGGCTACGGATATGTCCGTATTACCCAGTCGTCAAAACCGCAAACTAACCGCAATCAACCTAAACTAAGAATTGGGAACTAATATGAATACACTTATGAAACGAACCGCGCTTGCTACCCTTTGCGCGAGTATGGTGGTGTTAACAGGCTGTGCAAGTACTGCTGCCTCACACCAAGATTCTTCACTACAAGCGGAGCTTGACCAACGAGCTGCGGCACTGGACGCACGTGAAGCACAATTAAACGCACGCGCTGAAGCTGGTCACTCATCTTCTAGCGACGCATCAATGTCTGTTGCTGCTGGCGGCGATTTGCTGCCTCCTGGTGCTGCACCTGGCGAGTGTTATGCTCGTGTATGGGTCGACCCAACTTACTCTATGTCTACTGAAGAAGTATTGGTTTCAGAAGAGAGTACTAAAATCAGCGTAATCCCAGCTCGCTACGAAACAGTGACTGAAACTTTGGAAGTAAGTGGCGCTTCAAGCCGTCTTGAGACTATCCCTGCTGTATACGGAACCGAATCAGAAACTATTAAGGTTCGTGAAGGTGTTCGCAGCTGGCGTGTTGAAAACAACTTAAAGTCTGCTCCAGCGAGCAACGCTTTATTATCAGCTGCTAAAACTCATGGCATCAACTTAGATGCCGCGACGCCTGGCATGTGTTTTCATGAGCACTATACGCCTGCTACCTATAAAACGGTTGCTGACCAAGTATTGAAGAGTGCCGCAACTGAAAGTGTTGCTATCATTCCAGCGCAATACGAAATGGTAGGCAAAAGTGTTTTGGTGAAAGAAGCGTCAACGCGTTTGGTTGAAGTTCCAGCTGTATATAGCAGCGTTGAAGAGCAAATTCTTGATAAACCTGCTCACACAATTTGGAAGAAAGGCACAGGCCCAATCCAGAAGATAGACGAAGCTACTGGCGAAATCATGTGTTTAGTGGAAGTTCCTGCTACGTATAAGACAGTTCGTCGTACGGTTCTAACAACACCAGCAAGCACTACTACGGAAGTAATTCCAGCGGTATACGAAACAGTTCAAGTTCGTCAGCTAGTATCAGCTGCTTCAGAGCAAAGAACTCCTATCGAAGCTGTTTACGGTACGCTTGAACGTCAAGTTGTTGACCAAGAAGGCCAATTTGTATGGCATGAAGTTGCCAACACAGAGCACCCTGCTTCAACACGAACAGGCAATCAAATCTGTTTGACTGAATCTGAGCCGCAATACAAAACTGTGACAAGCACTGTTGTTACAACGCCTGCGCAAACTCGTACTATCGAGATCCCAGCTAAGTTCAAAGACGTACAAGTTACTAAGTTGGTATCACCTGCTAGCGAAGACGTAACCGTTATCCCAGCGCGTTATCAAACTATTGATAAGCGTAGCTTGGTAAAAGACGGCTATATGGCTTGGCGTTCGATTCTTTGCGAAACTAACATGACTCGCTCACGCATTGCTGATATCCAGCGCGCTCTAATTGGTGCTGGCTATGACATCGGCGGCGCAGGTGCTGATGGTGTTATCGGAGCGTCTACAATCCAAGCGGTTAATGCTTTCCAAAAAGCCAATGACCTTCCGGTTGATAAGTATTTGAATATTCAAACGGTAAAAGCTTTAGGTGTTTCTACTAAGTAGATCTCACTCAAAACTGCAGTATCAAAAGGGTCGGCATTGCCGGCCCTTTTTTTGTCTCCCAATTTTAAAGTATGCAAAAACTCTCAGGGGTAAGAGAAAAGCTGAGCAAAACCCCACCGCCTTTGCGTATAATCGTTTGCGATGAAAGTTCTATTTTTAACCAACATGCCCGCTTACCATCAGATGGAATTGGCGGAGCAATTAGTCACGCTTTTGGGGGTCGATAATTTCCGCTTAGGAATTCTCTCGCCACTCAGCGATGAACGCTTAAAAATGAGTTGGCGCGATGATTATTCGGCTAGTTATTTATTAAGATTTTCTAATTCAGAAGCTGAACAGCTTCAAATCAAACGATGGATAGAATCCGCCGATGTTGTTATCCAAGGTCGGTTTCCAATTAAGTATTTACGCAAACGGGTTCGTGCAGGCAAGCTCACTTTTGCTTATCAAGAACGGTTTTGGAAAAGAAAGAAAAACGTATTCCGCTTGATTCGTCGACTGCCTCACCTTTACAAAAACTACTGGAGTGTCGATAAAGACAACTATCACCTGTTGGCTGCGGGCGCCTACGCTGGCGAAGACTTACAAAACTTAGGCTTGTTTAAAAATAGGGCTTGGAAATTCGGATACTTTATCGACGCCAAGCCTTCTCAGACATTGAGCAACAATAAGCCACCTCAGCTGTCATTCGTTTGGTGTGCGCGCATGATTGACTGTAAGAGACCCGAACAGGCCTTGACGATTGCGCGTCACTTAAAAGACAAAGGGGTCGACTTTCATCTAACGATGATTGGCCACGGCGATTTATTCGTAAACACTCAAGCTAAACTAGAAGACCTAGCACTCAAAGACTGTGTCTCCCTAGTGGGGTCAAAAACAGTCGACGAAGTTAATGCCATTATGGCGCACGCGGATGTCATGCTTATGACCAGTGATTTTCGCGAGGGCTGGGGTTTAGTGGTTAACGAGGCCATTAATAACCAGTGCTTCCCGGTGATTAACGACGCAGCAGGCGCCGCCAAATGGTTAGTTGATCCGCGCTATGGTATGACCTACAACGACCAACAATTTGACCTGATGTTGGAGCAACTGTCAGGCATGTGTCACGACCCAGCGGCCGTTAGAAAGGCCGCTTTAATGGGACAAAAGACGCTAAATGAAGCATGGTCTTCGGAAGTGGCCGCGCAGAGAATTATCGAACTGTCTCAACATCTATTAGAAGTTAAAAACAATGAAGACCACAACGCACCTGAAGGCTGTGGTCTTTTTTCAGATGGTCCGTGCTCTGCTGTGTAGATCAACCGTCTGGCAAGCCGTACTCAGTAGCTAAGAACTTAACCTGCCCAAAGTATTGAAATCCACCGAGCCTCATCAATAAAGAAGTCACCCCAACCCTGCCATTTATCTGACAAACCTTTGGCCTGTGCTTGCTCCAGTGTTTTGCCCGCGTCCTTCATTGACTTCACTGTTGCTGAAGTCGCGACAATCATGTCATAAAATTTTTGAACATCGGCCTTGTTACCGATTGCGCCATGCCCAGGCATAACGATAGTTGTGTCATCAATGCGTTCCAATATAGCGGCAACTGCTTTTGTGTATCCATACACAGAACCACCGGAAGAAGGATCGATATATGGGAAGTATCCGGCAAACATCATGTCTCCCATATGGACGACGTGCGCTGGTTCGAAAAAGACGACGGTATCACCGTCAGTATGAGCCTTTGGGTAATGAACCGCGGTTACCGTTTGATCACCAAAGTGGATAGTTGTTCCACTGTCGTAGGTGATGTCTGGTAAGGCAGCCGATGCAGCCGGCTGTATCTCTCGTGGTGCCGCGCTGCCCTTTGCGAGCCGCTCTCGAACATTTTGATGCGCCACAATAACTGAGCCACCTAACGATTCATTGGCGCCTGTGTGGTCACCATGCCAATGAGTATTCAATACGAAGCTGGGTGCCTCTCCGAGCTCGCCAAGCGCAGCCGTTAATGCGTCACTGTTCTTGTCAAACCCATTATCAACCACCAGCAGGCCTTCGGCCCCTTTAAGCACCGCAATATTGCCTCCAGCGCCATGCAACATCGTAATGGAGTCGGTAATCTCAGATTTCTTATACGAAAAATCTGTTTCAGCATGAGATGTATTATTAAAGGCTAGCAGACTGACAAACAGCGAGGCCGTGATGGTTATTGTCCTGTGGGAGATACTTTTCATAGTGGGTCACCAAAAATTTATTTGCTACAAGTCTACCAAAACCACATAGGCTAATGGTGAAGTATCTTATTAACTTCTGGAAAGACTTTCCGTGCCTGGGCGCCAGTATTCTTAGGCTAAATACTATTCTTGTACTTCAGCTGGATTTATCGCGGTATTTGCCGGTTGCCTGTTCACTGGCGAACTCTTGGTTAAACGAAGTGGGATCCAAAGAAGGGTATTTATCTCGTGGCTTGAAATCCACTTCAATATTCATATTGGATTTCACTTCATTCAGCAGTTCTAAATAAGCATCCATGGCCTGCTGGGAACTATTAGCCAACATGCATTGGCGAACATCTTTCATTATCTCAGCACTTTGCAAACTTAGTCGTTTGTGTGCATTCTGGTTTAAAACGCCTATCAACCTGAACAATGCCTCAACTGCTTCATAAGACATATCTTCCAAAGATAGTTTACTTAGGTCTGGCGACGATTTCATTTTGAACCTTATTTATCGGTGTAATTTCGTTATACGAAATACTCTCCCTACCCCCCCGAGTATCGGAATTGTTCGCGGATTATAGCCTAGATGAATCGTGACAATAACCGACGTAAGTCTATATATTTACATATTCTCACATTTATTTGAGACGCACCTAAGTTAGTTTTGAGTGCCGTTTAAATCAATAAATGATATTCTGCGCCGCCATGAAAATTAAGTTATTACATCGCTGGACCGGCTTGCTCATAAGTGTGGCTATCATCATTATGAGCTTTAGCGGAGTTCTCTTGGTCTGGAAAAAAGAGTTCTTGTGGCTAACCATCCCTCAAGCCCGTGATGTTGTTGTGCGCGACAACACTCTGATCGCCGAAACGCTGAATACGATCGACCAGAGCTACGCTGAAAATGAAGTTCGATTCGTACAGTTATATTCCGAGCGCCTAGCGATTCATAAAGTTTTCTTAAAGAATAAGCATTATGCCTGGCATGATCAAAATGGCGTAAAGATCCAGCAATGGACCAACAATGAGCGATGGGAAGATTGGTTATTAGACCTGCATCATCGGTTCTTGCTCGGCAATACAATAGGGCTGAATATTGCAGGATTTAGCGGCTTACTCATGATACCTCTTATCTTTGTGGGCATTTTCATCTGGTGGCCGCGCCGACGAACATTCAAACTGGGCGTTTGGCCTAAAAACTTGCAGCGTGGTGTTTTACAGCGATCTCATGGCAACATCGGGGCTGCTTCAGCCCTTTTGGTATTGTTGATTGCCATTACCGGGGTGATTCTTGTTTACCCCACTGAATCAAGGCAGGTTTTGGTTGAGCCCTTTACCGGGACTGACAGACTCCAGCATGAGCAACAATTAGACAGCATTCGCGGCATCGACTCACGCGATTGGCTTCAGGTACTTAATCGGGTCACCGCGCTCTACCCAGGGTCAGAATTGCGGTGGGCTTCTTTCCCATCAAAAGACTCAAACTCTAAATCAATCGGTCTACAACAGCAGGCCGATTGGAATACATCCGGGCAAACCTCAATCTCAATTGACAACGCAAGCGGTGAAATGCTCAGCAATAGCAATGCGCTATTGCGCCCAACGGCGGTGCGCTTGACTGACTTCAGCTATCCTCTGCACACAGGAAAGCTTGGGCTATGGTATCGAATACTATTGAGTATATTCGGTGTGGCCATGATGCTGTTAACTAGCCTGGGTGTGTTGTCATATCTGCGACGTACTCGTTAAGGTCACATCGCACTGAGCTAACTAATTTGAGATCAAAAAGCGTCTTGTCACCTATTTCTATAAATGACAAGGCGCCCTTTTTAAGATGCCTCAGTTAAGTTTAATATTAACTTCTTCCACATTACCTTCAATGTTGACGGTAATCGACTTTCCACTACCTTTCCTAATACCATCCGTCGGCTTGCTTGATTTAGTTGGGTACAGCGTATTGGAGTTCGAACCCTCGGAGTCTCTGTGACTGATTTGCTCCACTAAGCCCGAGAGTATCGGTGATGACTCCGACTCGTTTCGATTCATCAAAAACTCAACGATTGCTGCAATCCGAATACCTTCATTGGTGGCGGCACCGCCTGCTTCTGCCCATCCTGCATGGTGAAGTGCCACTAGGTTCCATTGGTTATTGAATACCGGAGAGCCTGACGAACCTCCTTCCGTATCAGCGGTGTAACGAATTCCGACGTCATAGACGTAATTCACCTTATTATCGTGCAAAGATATTTCTTTGCGCCGACCTCGAGGATGTTGAACGATATTGACGCGTTCACCTCGGGTGACGGTATCAGTATCCTGCAGCAACGGTATGGCTTCTATTTCTTGTGGTAGCGGTGATGAATCACAGGCAATAATCGTGAAGTCTAGATCGACGTCGGTCACGAAGAAACGATCAGGGTCAAAGCTCACGTCGTATTCAATGTTGTCTTCATCATAATCAAACTCAGCCAAACTCACCCGTGCTGTTTCTTTATCAGGAATCACGTGATTGTTGGTCATAATGAAGTCACGACTCGCTATCAAGAACCCACTGCCGTAGCTGGTATCGGTAGAAATTCGGCAGACGGATTGCGCTCTCGCAACGCCATTCTCAAGGAAACTGCTAGGCAGAAAATTAGCTTCCTTATGAACCTTTTCAAAGTGGTCACTAATATCTTTTTCTAGCTGTTTCCGCTCAAACTTAGTTTTCGGCATCGACACCGGTTTATCTAGAATTTGTTCTGCACGACTCACCACTAAATTCAAAAACTCTTGATTATCTAACTTCTGCATCGTCGCAAGCTTGATTTGGTTATCGGTCGCCGAGCTGGCCGACTCCACGGTCAAACCAACCGCCGTAGATTGATTTTCTTCAGCCAAAGCCTTCTTAATAACTTCATCAAATTTGCGAGCAACTTTTAAATAACCCTCGTTCTTGGGGTGCAGCTCATCGTGCCATTTAGAAAGGCTGCCCACGACCTTCTGACAATCCACATGATAAACCGAGCCAGGAAAGTCGCTGACTATCTTCTTCAAAGTGTCATTGAAACGACCAATCATCACCGCAACGATCTGCTTTTGCAGAGTCTTAGCCGTGATTCCTTGGCTAATTAAGGGCTTACCTAACCAGCTGCCCTTTTGTGGGATCGCATTATCGTAACCATGGCATACAATCTTGAGGTGCGGGTGATCAGTAAGCACTCGAGTAAATAAATCACGATAAAGCCGTTCCAGCTCGGTCAAAAACTCATCAAATTTGTCATTGGGATAGTTCTCAGCTTTTCGGTTGGCCGAGAATTCATGCACCATGGTTGCCATACGACCATCGCCGACCATGTCGTTACCACCCCCACTGATCAAGAAGACATCCGGATTCTCACGGTTGAGCGCCTCAGAAATCTCATCTTCTCTTAGAATATTAGAGAGCAGATCACCTGCTTCACTTAAGCCATAAATTGCGTACTGAAAGTTATCTCGATCGATCAATTGATCGATCGTGTCTTTCAATATCAGCGGGTATTGGAACCACGAATCGCCTTCAGCCACTATTCTCACACCATCCCAGTCCTTGATACGTCGGCGGTACTTCCGGTTGCGCCGAGACCGTGAGAGGGAGTTAAACGTATTGAGCATAAAGGCACCTTCTAGACCATTATCCTCCATCAATTCTGGGTTCGGCACGATGGTCGGCGAAAAAGCGTCCCCTGCTTCTTCATCCACCACGAAGTACTTTGCTATGTCATCGTCACTGACGTCTAGATCCCTGATCATGTTGACCAATTCTTGCTGGGTAATCTTTTTTGGTTTTGCAGCCATTGCATTCTCCTATTTCGAGTTTAATCCCCACTATCAGCTTTAAAGAGCCCTTAGCCGGTAACAGCCTTAGCCAATAAACAGCTTCAGCCGACAATGGGTTTTCCGTTTTAAAATGGATCGCAAGCAAGCGTACAACCACAATCCATCGCTCAAATAGTCCTTGAATCCCAATCCGATTCTCATCCTTCTGACTAATGTACAAGAGTATAGGAAATAATTTGAAGAATTTACAGGCCGATTTTTAATTTGTAATCAAAGCAATTATCGATAGTGCTGTCGAAATTCCCACTTTATAATCAGATATCAGTTCAGTTATCTGTTCTAAACCAATACCAATAAGAAATCACCGAGGAAATTATGGATACCAAAGCAGCAGTCGCATTTGAAGCGGGTAAACCGCTCAGCATAGAAACAGTACAACTTGGCGGCCCTATGGCAGGCGAAGTGTTGGTAGAGATGATGGCAACAGGCGTTTGTCACACTGATGCCTTTACCTTGTCAGGTGACGACCCCGAGGGCGCTTTCCCGGCGATATTGGGTCATGAGGGTGCGGGTATCGTACGTGAAGTAGGCGCCGGCGTGACATCTTTAAAACCTGGCGACCATGTTATTCCTCTGTACACGCCAGAATGCCGCGAGTGTGACTATTGTCTACATCCGAAAACTAACCTTTGCCAAGCCATTCGTGAAACTCAAGGGCAAGGCCTTATGCCAGACGGCACATCGCGTTTCTCAATAAACGGTAAACCTATCCTTCATTACATGGGTTGTTCTACTTTTGCCAACTTCACTGTACTGCCTGAGATTGCGCTTGCTAAGGTTCGTGAAGATGCGCCTTTTGACAAGATTTGTTATATCGGCTGTGGCGTCACCACCGGTGTCGGCGCGGTAGCGTTTGATGCCAAGGTTGAGCCTGGCTCTAACGTCGTTGTATTCGGCCTAGGCGGTATCGGGCTAAATGTAATTCAAGGCGCACGCATGGTGGGCGCCAACAAAATTATCGGCATTGATATTAACGAAAGCAAAGTTGAAACAGCCAAGGCCTTTGGCATGACTGACTTTATCAACCCACAAAAGGTGGATGACTTAATTGAAGCCATCTCTGACCTAACCAACGGCGGCGCTGATTACTCATTCGAATGCATCGGTAATGTGAATACTATGCGCCAAGCGCTGGAGTGTTGTCACAAAGGCTGGGGTGAAAGCATCATTATTGGTGTGGCCGGTGCTGGGCAAGAAATCTCCACTCGCCCGTTTCAATTAGTAACCGGTCGCGTCTGGCGTGGCACCGCATTTGGCGGCGCACGAGGTCGTACTGATGTCCCTAAGATTGTTGATTGGTATATGGATGGCAAGATTAATATCGACGATCTAATTACCCATAAAATGCCCTTAGAAAAAATCAATGATGCTTTTGATCTAATGCACGAAGGCAAATCTATTCGATCTGTTGTCGAATTCTGATTGGGGCGTAGAGATGGAACAATTATCAGTCAATAAAATATTCGGTGGCCAGCAACTGCAGCTACAACACGAATCAAGCACCTTAGGCTGCACCATGCAGTTCTCCGTCTACCTTCCGCCACAAGCGGAACAAGGTAAGGTGCCCGTGTTGTATTGGCTTTCGGGCTTAACATGTACAGACCAGAACTTCGTCACCAAAGCAGGCGCACAACAATTCGCTGCTGAGAATGGCATTGCTATTGTTTGTCCTGATACCAGCCCGCGCGGTGAATCTATTCCAGATGATGCTGATGCGAGTTGGGATTTTGGCTTAGGAGCCGGCTTCTATGTAGACGCCACTCAAACGCCTTGGTCAGACAATTATCAGATGTATTCCTATGTGGTTGAAGAACTACCCAGCCTGGTTAACGAAAACTTTGCGATAGACGGCACTCGTTGCGCTATCTCAGGTCACTCAATGGGCGGTCACGGTGCATTAACCATTGCATTGAAACACCCACAGATATTTAAGTCAGTTTCTGCATTTTCACCCATTGTATCGCCCTTGAATTGCCCATGGGGAGAGAAAGCTCTGGGTAATTACATTGGCACTGATAAAGCTGATTGGGAGCAATACGATGCCTGCTCCTTAGTGAGCAAAGCTGAACAAAGGCTGCCGGTATTAGTGGATCAAGGTACTGCTGATAATTTCCTAGAAGAACAGCTTAAAACTGAGTTATTGATAGAAGCTGGCAAATCAGCGGACTATCCAATGACGATTCGATACCAAGACGGTTACGACCACTCTTATTTCTTCATTGCTTCCTTTATTGGCGAACATATCAAATTTCACGCTGAACACCTATGAGCAAAGCTTCCACCGGCTACGATGCCATCATAGTCGGTGGCGGGCACAATGGCTTATGCTGTTCTTTCTACCTCGCCAAAAAAGGTCTTAAGACGTGTGTGGTAGAACGTAGTTCCATTGTCGGCGGTGCTGCTATCACCGAAGAGTTCCATCCAGGCTTTAGAAATTCTGTGGCCTCGTATACGGTATCCTTGCTGCAACCAAAGGTCATCAACGACATGGATTTGCATCGACATGGTCTAGAGGTGGTACTGCGCAAGATTGATAATTTCGTACCAAGTGAGAATGGTTATCTACTCGCCGGAGGAGATGGTCTAACACTCAAGGAAATAGCGCGACACTCTGAGAAAGACGCGATTGCGTATCGAGAATACCAAGAGTCATTAGACCGCGTGGTTGATTGTATCCGCGAGTTTTTGTTGGTCGCGCCCCCAAATGCCGGTGGCGGACTTGCCGATTTACTGGCCATGCTAAAAATGGGCCGAAATGTCAGCAAGTTAAGTTTAGAAACTCAACGCGACCTGCTTGATTTTTTTACTAAATCAGCCGGCGACATCCTTGATCAATATTTTGAGAACGAGACCGTCAAAGCGTTATTTGGTTTTGACGCAGTGGTCGGACACTTTGCGTCGCCCTATGAGCCCGGCTCGGCCTATGTGTTACTTCACCATGTGTTTGGTGAAGCCGCGGGCGTACGTGAAGCGTGGGGGCATGCCATAGGCGGAATGGGTGCGATTACTCAAGCCATGCAAAAGGCCTGTGTAGAGACTGGCGTAGAGATCCTGACGGATAGCCCAGTTGAAAAGATCATTACTGAGAACGGTAAAGTCACCGGAATCGTCAGTAATGGCACTAGCATGTCGGCTCCCATCGTTGCGTCGTCTGTTCACCCGAAAGTACTCTTTGAGCGTTTACTAGAGGAATCCGAGTTACCTAAAGATTTCAATAAGCGAATTGCCGGGTACAAATCACATTCAGGCACTTTTCGTATGAATGTTGCTTTGAATGAATTGCCTACATTTCGCAACGCCCCAATCGGAACGCTAGAGAATAATGATTACCTCACGTCAGGCATCATCATCGCGCCATCTCTGGATTACATGGAGCAGGCTTGGTTAAGCGCGCATAAAAACGGTTGGTCAGACAAGCCGATTATTGAAATGCTCATTCCGTCAACCATTGACGATACCTTGGCCCCCAAGGGAAAGCATGTCGCCAGCCTTTTTTGTCAGCAATTCAGTTATGAATTTCCCAACGGTTTGTCATGGGACAATGAACGCGAGAATGTGGCTGATCATATTATTGATACTGTTGAACAATATGCTCCCGGATTCAAAAGTTCGATACTGGGTAGACAAGTGCTCAGCCCATTGGATCTAGAACGT
>CAJQNY010000195.1 GCA_905479805.1 uncultured Arenicella sp. | reverse complement strand
GATAAAGACGAAATTAGTACCCCAGATAAAGACGACTAATAAGGCCAAAAATTGATGAGATAATTTCATTCACAAAGGCTCATTGCATCAAGCTAAAGCTCTGGCCGTATTGGGAAAGCATCAAAATAAAAATCAAAACGTTCGCGTAGTTTGTCGGCATCGGCGCCAAAGTGTTCCTTGAGTTTATACTTTACTCTGCCGTACTTACCCCTTGGATGAGACTTTATATACTCGCTAATTTGCTGTTGTGCCCGATCATTTAGGGGCAAATTATAGTGATCGTAAATTCGTTCCAACGTGCCCTGCTGGTCTGACATAAATTCATGGAACATAATGTCGAGACTTTGCGATTGTGGCCAGACTTCTCGATCTCTCACACAGGCCCTCAGCAGCTTTTCAAATCTATCGCTCCAATATTCCAATACCGCTTTTGGGTCAACTTTGGTACGAAGAATTCTATGCCCATAAGCCAGCATTGTCGCTGTCGATTGAATAACAGCCACTGGGTCTCGATGCGTTAACACCGCTGTCGCATCAGGAAAGATATGCTTAAGAGCGGGAAGCTGTTCTGGGTTCTGAACGCACTTTAAGACATAGGGTCGTCCACTGCCTTCTTCCATCGCCATCAGTTTGAGTACTTTGTGTAAATACTCATAGTGCGGTGTTTGGTCAGAGGCGAGGTAATGGTCACGGTAGTTAGGAATAACGGAGGTCCATTCAAATTGATTTGAGCCAAAGTCATAGGTCATCAACTCGAGCTCCTCATGAATATGATCTGGATTCATCGGGTGCATGGCAGCAAGCTGGGGCCCCATGATCTGCATTCCCGACCAACGTAGCGAACACCGAAGATAACGCGGGTCACTATGCGCCGTATCGGAGCTATTAAGAAAAGTACGCAATAACCATGCTTTCAGTCGCAATGAAGCCGTCGCACTCTCTTGCCCGGAAATATGGAAAGGTTCTTGAATTTTCCACAGTGGTAGAGACTGAAATCGCGTATCAGCAGCCAACAAATTAACCAAGTGCGTGGTACCAGAGCGTGGCAGCCCAGAGACGGACAAGGGCGGCACCAACGTATAGTCATCAAAGCCATCGCTATTTTTGAACTTTTCTTGAATAAGGAGTCGGTTATTGGCACAGCGCACTAAATCATCGAACATTTGCGCACGGCCTACTCCGCTGATAGCGGTGTCAGAGTTGTAATCCTCAAGCAGCACATTGAGTCGATCCAAAAAGCTTGAATTTCCGAAGTCGTTTAGACCTGTCTGAGCTTGCGCTGCTTCCAAAACGACTCGCTGACTTAATTCGACAATTCTCTTATTTCCCAACCCCAGTGCCAGCTTTTGCAAGCGCGTAAATTGCGGGTCAACGAGATCATCAAAAACAATAGTACTAGTGCTCATGGTTTGCATAGTAGCAATCCATCTAATGGCTAGCCAATACAATTTGGCAGTGATTGCTTAACATGTCACTTAGAATCAATATTCTAAATTAAGGGCTTTTGTCCTCTAGCGGACAGCACTGTTGAACCACAGTGCTATGCTAATTCGAATTAGATTAAGCCATCGGTTGGGAATGCAATGATTAGATCACTCTACAAATCAATTCATGAAGGTGAACGGTCAAGAATTAATAGGCTTGTATTGGGCTCAATGGAGCCAGCGAGAGTTCGACAGGAGTACCTATTTTCGCAAGCGACCAAACAACTTTTCAATACACGGTTTAACGATTTTCAAGCACGAAAAGGCCACGGCGTGTTGATCATTCCTGGTTTCTTGAGTCGCGATCGATTTAATAAACCGTTGATGAGCTTTCTGAACGATCAAGGCTATAACGCCACAGGCTGGAAAAATGGCCGCAACCTCGGTCCGCGCGAGCAAGTGATAGAACGCTTAATGCGCGAGCTTGATTTTAAGTATCAAGAAACTCAACAGAAAGTTTCACTGATCGGCCATAGTTTAGGCGGAATCTACGCCCGAGAAATTGCTAAGAAAAGACCCGACCAAGTCGAACAGGTCATTACTCTAGGCTCACCCTTTGCTCGTGGCCAAAACCGCAAAACGATGACCAATAAGCTCTACAATACCATCAACGAGAATGTTGAAACGGCCGGCCGCGGAAGTCATTTGGAGATAGCTCCACCGGTCCCCACCACCTGTGTATTCACTCGCAGTGACAGCGTGATCGATTGGCGAAGTGCGTACCAAGATGTCAAAAAACAGAACATAGAAAAAGACTCGAGCAGTACAGAGCTCGAGAACATAGAAGTGTATGGCAGCCATTGCGGCTTAACGCTGAATGCCTCTGTTTGGTACATCCTATTAGACAAATTATCGAAAGGTGCCGAGGGATGGCAACCATTTGATAACAGCGGCTGGCGCAACACCGTATTCCCTAACCCTTATTAGCCTCAATCTCCATGCATATGACTGACAAATACTTAGATGCCAATGGCATTAAACTCGCCTATGACGATTTTGGCGACACAACAAACCCTGCAATCGTACTCATTATGGGATTAGGTACGCAAATGGTTGCCTGGCCTGAGGAATTTTGCCAGCAACTAGCCGACCATGGCTATTGGGTTATACGTTTTGATAACCGGGATATTGGCTTATCAGATAAAGCCAACCACGCAAAACCTATCAACATCGCCAAAAATATCGTACTGGCGAAATTTGGCATACCGTTTAGCGTTCCTTACACCTTAGAAGATATGGCAAATGATGTAGTCGGCTTACTTGACGCACTAAGTATTCCACAGGCTCACATTGTAGGTGCATCTATGGGCGGTATGATTGGTCAATTGGTCTGTATCCAAGCACCAGAACGTGCTCGTTCTTTCACCTCAATAATGTCTAGCAGTGGCAACCGGAAATTACCCGGTGCTTCAGCAGATTTAATCAAACAAATGGTCAAACAAACCGTAGGCGAAGATGAGGCAATTAAACAACGGATGAAAGTAATTCGCCTTATCGGTAGCCCTGACTACCCACTAACTGATGAAGAGCTGAGCCAGAAGGTGCTTACCAGTTACAACCGCAGCTACCACCCCGATGGTTACCTCCGACAATTATCCGCGATTTTGAGAAACGGTAGTCGAGTAAAGGATTTAAGAACTATCACCACACCGACTTTGGTTATCCATGGACGCAAAGATCCATTAGTGCCTCTGGCGGCAGGGATAGATACGGCGCGGAATATCAAAAACTCTAAGCTCGAAATCATCGAAGGAATGGGACACGACCTACCAAAAGAACTGATCCCCGAGATAGTGACACTGATAACAGACCACACATCTGCCAATTAGTAATTTGTCGCCATCAATCTAATTCGGGATTCATAGAGCGTCCTTTTTAAACTGCCCTTTAGCTCCCGTCTTATAAAACCACACTGTCTGAACCAGACAGCCCTTTTTGTGCGCTAAATCGCAGCTCGATGGTTCTATATTCTAAATACTATATGTACAAAATATTTTACAATGAGTTAAAAATATTATACTGTGTGCTTATTGGAATTAGATGGGGAACGCTCAATGAATTATTCACTGAAAGAAAAAGGATTAATCGCCTCACTGATCATCACGCTAATAGTGTTCGGTGATTATTTCATAGATGTATTCCGCTCATTAAATTCAACTGAGCCAAATCAAAACGGCCTAATGAATATAATCACCGTTGTTATTCTGATTGCTGTCTTGGAAGCCATCATCCATAGCATATTAGCTGGCGTAAATGACGAAGTAGAAGACGAACGCGATAAGCTAATCGAGCGGCTTTCCTACCGGAATGCCTATTGGGTCTTATGTGTCGGCGCTTGGTTTCTAATCGCCCAAGTTTTTCTAGATGCGACCTTTATGCCTATTGTAGGTTTAACCACCACGCCCTTTGGGCTAGCAAACTTAATACTATTCGCTTTTATTCTCGCGGAAGTAATTATGTTTATTACTCAACTCTACTATTATCGTAAAGGAGTGGTATGACATGCGTTTGCATAACACTATTAGAAAACTTCGGTTCAATGCTAATGAGATGTCTCAACAAACACTCGCGGAAAAAATTGGCGTAACAAGACAAACCGTTATTGCCATTGAGAAAGATAAGTATTCTCCATCACTGGAAGTTGCATTCAAAATTGCGCTTGTATTTGATATTCCTCTGGAACAAATATTTAGCTACGAATAGCGTCAAACCGAAACGAAAAGGGCCCAGCAGCGCATTGTGCTACTGGGCCCTGATTTTTTATGGATCGCTTATTGTTAAATTACGCGACTTATTCTAAGCGACCTCAAATAAGCCGGCGGCGCCCATGCCTCCGCCTACACACATGGAGATGACTACGTACTTGGCTCCGCGTCGTTTTCCTTCTATTAACGCATGACCAACCAAGCGTGAACCTGTCAGACCATATGGATGACCAACTGAAATAGCACCGCCGTTGACGTTATAGATTTCTGGATCTATTCCAAGATGCTCACGGCAATGTAATACCTGACAAGCAAAGGCTTCATTAAGTTCCCACAAGCCAATATCTTGAATGCTAAGACCGTGAATTTTGAGCAACTTAGGTATCGCATAGATCGGAGCGATTCCCATTTCTTCCGGCTCATTGCCCGCTACCGCCATACCACGATAAATACCTAATGGCTCAACACCTCGTTGTTCGGCAAGCTTACCCTCCATCAATACACAGGCTGATGCCCCATCTGAAAGCTGACTTGCGTTACCGGCAGTCACACAGCCTCCTTCAATGACGGGAGACAAGCCTTGCAGGCTTTCCAATGTAGTCGAAGGGCGATTACCCTCATCTTGCATCAGCGTCACATCTTCGAAAGTAATCTCTTTGGTTTCTTTATTGAAAACCGCTTTATTTGTCGCCATGGGAACGATCTCATCATCAAACTTCCCGGCTTCTTGCGCTGCAGCTGTTCGTTGTTGAGAAGACAATGCGTAAATGTCTTGCGACTCACGAGAGATATTATATTTCTTGGATACCAACTCAGCTGTTTGTAGCATTGGCATATAGGCATGAGGTGCATTCGCTAGTACATTGTCGTCAATAGTTCCGGCTGCCGTTTCGCCAAAGACTTGCTGACAGGCCGAGATGTTTTCTTGTCCACCCCCCACTGTCACCTGCATGCCATCAACTATAATTTGCTTGGCTGCAGTCGCAATAGCCATCATCCCAGACGAACATTGACGGTCGATTGTTTGAGCCGATACCGAAAATGGCAAGCCAGCAGCCAGACTAGCAGTTCGAGCTATGTTGCCACCAGCGGTTCCTATATTGAGTACAGACCCTATGATCACGTCATCGATTTCTTGGGGGTCGACTCCTGAGCGTTCTACCGCATGTTTGATAGCATGGCCCGTCATGGTTGGTGACTTGGTATTATTAAATGCGCCTTTAAAGGCTTTACCAATTGGCGTACGTGCGGTTGAAACAATAACAGCATCTTTCATAATAATTCTCACAGTTAAATATTTTAGAGTTCAGACGCGCTGTATTAGCAACACCCCAAACTCATTTGATTACTGTGGTTATTATGACATCAGACAAAAGCTAAATATGTAAACCACGCGACAATATACGCCATCAATGAATACCCTATGAAAGTATAAATGGGGATCATGTTGCTCCCCAACTCTTTGCGCATAACCGCCAGCGTTGAGGCGCACTGCAAGGCGATAACATAAAATACTAACAACGCCATCCCTGAGGCAAGCGACAAACCATCGGCCTGTATATTGCCAGCCAAGCCTGCGATATTTTCATCCGCACCATCGATCCCAAACATGGTTCCAAGGGTGCCAACAAAAACTTCACGCGCCACAAATGAAGCCAGTATGGCGACGCCATAACGCCAATCTAAATCCCATGGCGCAAAAATTGGCTCTATTGCTTTGCCCATCATGGCTAAATAAGAGTTATCCAAGTTACCAGCGCCATTTGGAAAATATCCGAGCACCCAAACAATGACGGTTACCGCGAAAATAACGTGACCCGCTTTACTGATAAATGCTTTTGCGCTATTCCAAGCTCGTTGGAGTAGCGGTTTCCACGAGGGTAAGCGATAAGGGGGTAACTCTAAGATAAACGGAACATCTTCCTCATTCTTGACCGCAAACTTCGACAGCATTGCGGACACAAATAGAGCTGACACTATCCCAAGCATATACAGGCCAAAGAAAACTAAACCACGTAGATCGAGGATTCCACCCACCAACTTGATGGGCGGAATCAAAACAAGAATCAATAAGCTGTACACTGGCAGGCGTGCCGAACACGACATCAACGGAATGGTAAGAATGGTTAATAGTCTTCTTCTGGGTGAAGCTATTGTCCGTGCCGCCATCATTGCGGGAATCGCACAGGCGAAACCTGATAGATAAGGTACGAAGCTCATGCCACTTAAGCCAACCTTGCTTAAACCACGATGGCAAATCACAGACGCGCGCGCTAAGTACCCGGTATCTTCAAGCAGTCCAATGATGAACGTCAGCACCATAATCTGAGGAACGAAGACGAGAAACGATCCTAAACCACCAAAAATGGCATCGGTTAGAAAGTCTTTTATTACGCCATCGCTCATATTACGTGAAACAAGGTCGCTCATCCAAGCAACCCCGGCCTCTACACCATCCATCAATGGCACAGCCCAAGTGAAGATAGACTGAAACAACAACAACATTATAAATACGAACGCGAGGCCACCAAAGACGCCGGATAAGAAAAAACTATCTAACTTATTTTGTTGTGCCAAAAGTTTGTGGACACTGGCACCATAGACGCGATGAAGTTCATGGGCCTTAGCGATATGATCAAAATCTAAATCTAGGGACTCAACTGGTAAAAATGTAGCGGGCTTTGAAGCCATCTCATCCAGGGCATCACTTAATTGATCCAAGCCTTGCCGCTTGCGGGTGGATATTGGGAACACCTTTGCCGAGAGGTCACGTGCTAAACCTTCAACATCAACTGACTCTCCGATACGTTCAATATCGTCCATCATATTGAGCGCGAACATCACTGGCACTTTTGCTGCTAATGCCATTTTCTGAGCTTGCAATGCAAAAACGAGGCTCCGTTCTAAGCGGGTCGAATCAAGCATGCATAAAACGCCCTTAACCGTTTTATTGCTAATTGACTCTACAAACTGATCAACCGCAATTTGCTCATCTTTGGTGATTGGATCTAAAGAGTATGTTCCTGGGAAATCAATCAACTGATGCTTTCGAAACGAAGCACTTTTAATTTCAACGGTTACACCTGGGAAATTCGAAACCTTTTGGCTAACGCCGGTTAAGCGATTGAAGAGGAGACTTTTCCCAGAATTGGGTTTACCAACGACCAGAATATTAGACACGAAAGATACTCAGAGTTAGATATTTCATGATGAACCGATGCGGCCGTAAACGACCTAAATGATTCAGCTAGCCATTATTTTGATAGAACCTGCGATTTCCTTATCCAAGGAAAATACACCATCACAAATTTGGAACTGGCGAGGAGCGGAAAAAGGTGGGCGATTCAAACAAATAACTTCTGTTCCGATATCAATGCCGATTTCACGCATACGTCGCAAATAGGTCGTCGAGATACCCACAAAGCCACTGACTACAGCAGTGTCGCCTTGTTCTATATTCCACAATGAGGCTGCGTTTGTCATGTGTTGGATAATCTAGATTATTGATGTCAATGCAAATGATAATGATTTTCATTAACTTGAGCAAGTACTAACGACTAACAACAACGGATTCTCCGCTCCTCACCCTCCATTGCGTTTCGATGATTTTGATTCCTTTTCCCGTTAGCTTAGGCTAAGGTGCGCGCAAACTCAGCTTATTCGCCGAATTCGGATTCCATCACCTCCCGCTCATAAATATAGAGACCATCAGATATTCCCCATGCTTAGCAAACAACAACTCGCTAATAGCCCCTTTTTCTTGTTTTTCGTAGCCGGTTTAGCGGCTCTAGCGCCGTTTGCTGTAGATGGCTATCTTCCTACACTCCCAGATATGGCATCATCGATGAACGCCACAATGGCGGCCGCGAACCTAACCGTGAGCGCATTTATGTTTGGCATGGCAATCGGGCAATTCGTTGGCGGCCCTCTATCTGATCAACTAGGGCGCAAAGCCATCGGGCTGACTGGGCTGATTCTGTTTGCGACATCCTCTCTGCTCATCATATTTGCCCAAAGCATTGAGGCCATTCAGCTGCTTAGGGTTAGCCAAGCGATAGGCGGCGGATTCGCATCCGTTGTTTGCATGGCCCAAGCCCGAGATGTGTTCGCTCCTGAGGTGGTCGCCAAGAAATTCGCCAACATCATTTTGGTGATACTCATTGCACCTATGATTGCTCCGACAATTGGGGCACTCGTTGCTTCCTCAGGGTGGCGTACCGTTTTTTGGCTATTATTAGGCTACTCGACAATGATGATCGCGCTCTATGTAACGTTGATACCTGAGACCAATGAACAACGCTCAGGTCGTTTCAATCTTGCTCAGATGCTAAGAGGTTATGCAGCCGCAATTAGCCAGCGGACTAACGGTCGGTTAATTGCCATTCGTTTTGCTATGTTCAGCGGATTAAGCTCCGGCATCCTGTTTTGTTACGTCACTAATGCAGCGTTCATTTACATCGAATATTTTAGCTTGAGCACGTTTGAATTTGCGGCTGTCTTTGGCTTAATGGCGTTCATGCTCATGGTTGGCAATAGAATTACTGCAAAGCTTTTGGATACGCACGCAGCGCCACAGATACTGAACTGGGCGAACTTAGTTCAGATCGTCATGGCCATTGCCATTGTCGTACTTGGCAGCCTTTCAGATGTGAAGCTATGGCAAGTATTGATATGCCTAGGCGGACTAATCATATGTAATGGCATGATATCGCCAGCCGCAAGTGGTTACTTTATTAGCCTCTATGACGAGAACATTGGGAGTGCTTCATCGTTAAACGCTTCAATGATGTTCGCCTTCGGCTCCATTGTTGGTGGGGTCGCGGCAATTATTTCCAATGAACAATTGCTGCCCATCTTTGTCATCATGTTGGTATGCGCGATTTGCGCCAGGATAACTCTAGTTTCAACACGATGACGATAAGCCAAAAAAACATCCTCCTTACCCAGTCCGCACATTTATTCTTAAGTGCGGTGTGGAATATTGTTGGAGTTGTACTCATCGCTAATAATCAAATGGCATTGGGGCCAACAGCGTCAATCAAAACAGCCTTGTTTCTAATATTATTTATTGGCTTAATTTACCTAACCATTAAGAGATTCCCAAAAGCGTATATTCTAATTAGTGCGTTTATTTTAGCAGGCGCATTCAGCGCTATCCTTCCTGCATTTTTTGGCGACCCAAACATTTGGCCTTCTACGTTCTGGCGTTTTTCCGGAGTTGCGCTTAATACTCTTGGTGTCATCGGCGCGGTGCTGGGAATTTCAGTTTGTCTAAACAGCGACAAACCTAGATAACTTTGAAGGACAAACCACAGTATTAAGATCGTCCCATCTAAGCACTGCAAAAATGCTATAGTTGACCTGCCCTCCCAGCCTAAGCTTGATGTTTAATCTAACGAAGTATCGTTTTGCGAAGCTATTTACATGGTTAAAGAGAGTCAACCAACACATCCAAAGCGTACCAATCGAGGACGCGAGAGCGTAGAGAAATTACTTATCTCTTCGGCCTGTCGATTACTCTCAGAGAAAGGCCCTAAATCATTATCGATTCGAGATATTGGACAACATGCAGGTGTCAATCATGGACAGATTCATCACTATTTCGGCAGTAAAAACAACCTCCTAAAAGCAGCCATCCGCAAGCTTGCAGATGATCACCATCAGCATCACAAGGAACTCGTTCTCGATGGAGAGTTCATTCCCCCACCGCTGAGTCTATCCAAAGACCAAGACTATATTATGGCTATCGTACGCTGTGTTATCGATGGAGAAATGGAACTCGCAACTCTAGAACTTGATGACGGTGAATCGGTTCCGAGAAACATCATGGTTCGTTTGGCGGAAAATTTAAGTAAGGGAAAAACACCTATCGAGGTTAAGTCTGCTTTAATGATTAGTATGGCTATCGAATGGGGCTGGGCTGCGTTAGCCCCTTATTTCCTTCAAGTACTAGAGGTAGACGACGCTGAGATACAAGAAGTGCAAGATGCTGTTGGAAACGCAGCAAGAAGCCACATTGAAAACATTAGAAATAGTTAGAACTGGAAAAATAAATGCTTACATTACATTACGCACCCTTCTCAAGAGCTGAGCGAATTCATTGGCTACTCGAAGAACTCTCCCTTCCATACGAACTTAATAAGATGGAATTTTCGCCTGCTGATTTAAAATCAGAGGAGCATCGAAAACGACACCCTCTAGGCCGGGTTCCGGTGCTTGAGGACGGCGATGTTTCCATTTTTGAATCTGGCGCTATCGTCGAATACATCATCGCGAGATACACCGATGGAGATCTAAAACCAGCAACTGACTCCCCGTTATTCCCAGAATTTTTGCAGTGGTTTCACTATTGCGAAGGCATGGTCATGCCACCCATTAACACCATTGTTGTACATACGCTGCTACTACCCGAAGATCGACGTGATCCGGTCGTGTTAGGCCAAGCTCAGCGCCTGCTTACTAAGGCTCTACAACCGGTAGAGCAAGCTATTGAGGGGAGGCAGTATCTTCTGGGTGATTTTTCAGCCGTTGATATCATGCTCGGGCATTCTATCGTAAAGTCAAAAATGACTGGCAGCTTAGAGGGAATGGACAATCTGCTAGCCTACACTGAACGTCTAAAAGAACGCCCAGCATTCTTGGAGACCGTTATTTTCGAATAGGCGATTCAATGCTTTGCAAAGTTTCGTTTAGCAACACTTAGCGACTCACACCAAGTAGCTTAAATAACCAGGGTGCGAGCGCCGCCATGTACAAGCCAATCAACGTCGTTTGTATATACGCGGCGTAAATCGGTTCGAGCATCCCCAACAACGGTTTAAATAAGCTAAGCAGAGCGACCATCCCAATTAATCCAATGGCCGCAGCGACGGGTCGAGACCAACTATTATTAAGCAGTACAAAATTTATGCTTGTGCGCTCAATTTGAGCCCCAAGCAACCAACCGAAAAGAAAGCCGATTAGCGCCAATACTTCAATGGAATTTTTAGAGTCTGGCCAAATGGCATGTAAGATTACTTGAAGAAACACGAGTGCCAAAAGTTGCGCAAGCAACGGGACTCGCAGCGATGTGTCGCCATTTCTTAAAAACACCCAATGGTACAAACCCAAAGATAGAAAGGCTAAGAATAAGCCCATTAATACATCTTCGAGGTCATGTACACCCAAGTAAATTCTTGAACAACAAATACCGACAACTAGAAATGTCGATAGAATCCACACCCATTTTTTACGTGCTTCCAACGCCAAGCCAAACCACAAGGTAGCGGCAATCTGAGCATGCCCCGAAGGCATGCCAAATGACTCCCCGACTCCGGGATCAAGCCGAAACAGAGCGTCAGGCCGAGGGTTCTGCCAATAGTCCTTCAAAAACCCATTTAACAAGGTAGAAAGAACTACCAACACGGTAATTCGTGTGAAAGCATTTTTCTTCCACAACCAATATCCCAATGGCAATAACATCATCAAGAACGTCGCATAGCCAAGCCAAGTAAACCCCTCGAATATCGCGGTAAGAAATGGGCTTCTGAGTGGGATCACCCAACTAACGTCGTGTAACAAATTGTCCATCGTGTTAAACCCTATTTCTTAAAAACTATCAATTAGTAGGAGCTTGATTCATATTCGGAACACCTAGCAAACCTTCACTCTTAGGTTAGCTAGCAAGAACTTCTTCGACGAAGTCTAAACGATCTTGCCCAAAATACATCTCGCCATCTATAAACAGGGTCGGCGCTCCGAACAGGCCTCTGGCGACGGCTGCTTCAGTGGCGTCAATTAAAGCTTTTTTAATTTCCGGTTCTTGCGATTTTGCCAGTAACTCTTGTGTTGGTAAACGAGCTTCATCCAACACGGTTACTATTACCTCAAGATCACCCATATTCTTTGCGTGCTGCCATATAGCTTGATATACCGCATCTGCGTACACTTCAAAACAATCTAATGCTTGCGCGGCAATTGCACCTCGCATTAACGGCAAGGTGTTGATTGGAAAGAAGGGGTTAGAATTCAATTCTAGCCCGTAGCGTTTAGCAAAGCGTGGTAGATCATGCGCCATCATGTAATGACCTTTCGCCGCAACAGTAACAGGAGATTGATTCCCAGATGCTTTGAATATCCCGCCCAACAGAATTGGTTTAAAGTCTATCTCTGCCTGGTATTGATCCGCTAGCTGCTTCAGCCGATAGTACGCTAAGTAGGCGGTTGGACTCCCAAAATCAAAATAGAACTCTATTTTTTTACTCATAGTATGACATTCGTAATTGCTATTTATATCGCGCCCAAACTAGGAAAATGAAGATAGGCGGGTGTTAATAATCGCGTCTGCTTCCGCCATAATTTTCGAAATCAACTCTTCGCAACTCGGAATATCATGGATCAAGCCAGCAACCATCCCACATGACCAAGCGCCTATTTCCATATCACCTTCTAACATAATCTTCGGATACACTCCGGCAACTTCATCTTTAATATCTTCAAATTTTATATCCTTCCCTAAAGCTTTCTCTTTCTCCAGCAAACGCTCCACCGCATCGTTGGTAAGTACTCTTTCGGTATTTCTCAGCGGCCGCATAACCAAACGGGTATCTAACTCACTCGCTGCAACAATAGCCTGCTTAACATTATCATGTACCGGAGCTTCTTTTGTGGCGATAAATCGAGTTCCCATATTCATGCCCTCTGCGCCCATGGCCAGTGATGCTACTAGGCTTCTAGCATCCGCCATACCGCCCGAGGAGACAAAAGGAATTTCCAGCTCATCCGCGGCTCTAGGCAATAGGATGAAGTTAGGAACGTCATCTTCACCCGGGTGTCCGCCGCACTCAAAGCCATCTACCGATACGGCATCACAGCCGATCGATTGAGCCTTTAGCGCATGGCGAACCGAAGTACATTTGTGAATAACCTTAATTCCGGCATCTTTTAGATGCGGTAAAACTTCCACTGGGTTACGCCCGGCTGTCTCAACAACCTTAACACCGCCTTCAATGATGGCCTTTACCATCCCAGGATAATCAGGGGCTGCTAAAGACGGCAGAAACGTTAGGTTTACGCCGAATGGTTTATCGGTCATGTCCTTGCAACGCGCTATTTCATTGGCAAGTTTCTCTGGCGTACCTTGGGTAAGTCCGGTAATTATTCCGAGGGCACCTGCGTTGGAAACGGCTGCCGCTAGTTCTGCAAAACCAACATAATGCATGCCACCTTGGATAATTGGGTGTTGTATTCCACACATTTCAGTAATCTTAGTTTTCATTTTTGACTCTCACTTCGGTTTTTGATTTGCATAGGTTATAACCGATTTCACATCGAAATTAAACTATTAGCATAATGAGTGTTAGAACATTCAGCTCCTGAGCTTAGCCAAACTCGGGTACACAGTAAAATTTCTTATGATTGATGTGCAAATTTCTATTGCTGTGGAACACTAATACGGTTATAGATACGGTTCTGATAATGCTAGAAAATACACCACGTTTAGAAGTCGACAGATTCTATTGAGAAATGTGTTTACTGGCTCGAAACATCCCGATGATAGTGGGGTAAATGATGATTACAGCTGCAAAATCAACATTGATTGTAATACTAGGACTGTTGTTCTTAGTACTCCTTGTACAGCGCTTACGGCGCCGAAGCGGTGTGCGTATCCCTTTAGGTTTAACTGCGATCGGTTTTTTTGGCAGCCTGTATTTGTTACACGACCATTTGCTAGGGCTATATTCCACGTTGCCCAGCCTACAATCTGGTGAAATAGATAAAGCCAATGCCGCGTTATTTTGGTTAGCTGTTGCCTATACGGTTAACGTTTTCATCAAGCGTTTTGTCTATCGTCGGCGTTTGACTCTTGAGGGAGATCCGAAGGTCCCACTTATTATTCAATACATGGTGACGCTGTTGATCTATATGGTTGCAGCCATGATCATCATTCGCTTGGTCTACCAACAACCTATCTTTGCAATCGCTGCCACCTCTGGCGCCTTGGCGATCGTCTTGGGTTATTCAGCTCGCACGGTGTTGGAAGAAGTGTTCGCGGGTATAGCGCTTAACTTCAGCTCTCCATTTGAAAAAGGCGACCTTGTACAACTCAATGACGAATGGGCATCTATCAAAGATATCGGCTGGCGCAGCATTACGTATCTGGATATGGACAACAACAGCGTAGTAGTTCCAAACTCTGTGGTTGCCAAAAGTAAAATCCGTAATTTGGATCGCCCAGATGGCGTAACACGACGACTGTTTTATTTTTTGATCGAATACAATGTCCCGCCAAGAGTCGTGATTGATATCGCACAGGACGCGATGAAAGAGTGCCCCAATATTATCGATCACGAATGGAATGACGTCTGCTTATTTGAGTTTGATGAAACCGGTATTCGGTACCGCGCCGCATTGCATATCGCTCATTACAACGATTGGTGGATCGCCAGCGATGAATATTTCAACGCGGTGTGGTACGCCTTCAAACGCGCAGGAATCCGCTTCGGTCAACAACGCCACCTCAACTACGCTGACCATGAGAATGCCGACCGTAGCTTGCCTAACTCGGCATTGGACGATTCGAATTGGCAGGCCTTGGTTGAACGCTTTGATCAAACACCCATGTTCGACAGCGTCACTAACGAAGACATGAAAGAACTAGCACAAAGTGCGAGCTTGCATGTAGTCGGCCCGCCTGAGCGGATAATCCGTGCGGGTTCAAAACGTACATCGATGTACTTGATCGCATCAGGCGAAGCGGACGTGTATGAGGTAGACGGCAAAGGCAAAGAAACATGGATGGCCGAAATATGTGAGGGCGAAACTGTTGGCTTAATGTCGCTGCTTACCGGCGTTCCTCAAAAAACCACGATACGAGCAAGGTCTGAGACTGCTGTCTGGGAAATCAGCAGTGAATCTCTGCATGCCTTGTTTGATAAAAAACCTCAAATCATGGACAACCTTGCAGAGGCTGTCGTCAAATGGCAAGCCGAAGAAACCGATGCGCTCAACGCTATTCAGCTCAGTCGCGAACAAGAACAAAACTTGATGGACAAGCGTGCCTCTTCGCTCTCACAACGCATCACAAAATTCTTTGATAAGGATAAAGATGACTCTGGGAATGAAGGGTATACGGAATTCTAAATATGAATAGGCTCAGAGTAGTTACTCTAAGCCTATTTATATAATTGTTACTCGATATTCTGAACCTGCTCACGCATTTGTTCGATGTATACTTTTAGATCAACCGATGCTTTGGTCAATCGTTGGTCTTGAGACTTAGAGCCTAGCGTATTCGCTTCGCGGTTTAATTCTTGCATTAAGAAATCTAAACGGCGACCAGAAGGTTCACCTTGCTGCAATACGCGCGTCACCTCTTCGAGATGTACATTTAGTCGGTCTAATTCTTCAGCTACATCGGTCTTTTGCAAAAAGATAACCATTTCTTGCTCGAGTCTAGATGGATCTAACTTATCTAATATCTCGGCTAATTTATCGTCCAATCGGCTGCGGTATTGCGCCGCTATTTCTGGTACGAACGCTCTTACTTCATCGATTACTTGGTGCATGCCATCAAGCCTTTGCGTAATCAACTCGGCCATCTTGCCACCCTCTTGTTTCCTTGACTCTACTAGCCCATCCAGTGCATCAACAACAACCGATAAAAGTTTCTCTTTCATATGGAGTGGGTCAACTTTCTTGGCTTGCAACATTCCTGGCCAACGCAAAACTTCAAGCGCGCGAATCGGCTGCATACTCGGGACCTGTTTCTGCATTAAATCCAGCAATGCTTGCAACTCTCCAGCCAATTCAATATTGGGTTCCAAATCGGTAGACTCATTAACCTTTAGCCGAATATTACAATCGACACGACCTCGCGCTAAACGCTCGGTAATCAACTCTCTTAAAGCGCTTTCATGAACCCGCAACTCTTCGGGCATGCGGGGCGCGATTTCTAAGTAGCGATGATTAACACCACGAAGCTCACAACTTAGCTCACCGAGCTCGGTATCAATAGTTGCTTGTGCATAGGCTGTCATACTTTGGGTCATACGATTTACTCCGCCGTTTCGGCTTATTAAGAATACAAATAGCTCAACTTTAGACAAGATTGAGCCATCTAGGTCATGTTTGGGTACTCTAATTGCTAATGAGCGACTATAATACTCGAATGAGTATTCTAAAACCCAAAACCGAGACCATTCCGGCGATTCCATTGCGGCCGGATACTATGGTTGAGCATTATAAGATAGGCAAGGTCATCGGCGTAGGCGGCTTCAGTGTTGTTTATAGCGCATTAGATACACAAACTAATTCAGTGGTCGCGATTAAGGAATTTTATGCGACTAATTGCATGCGTCGTGCACGCGATGGATCATTACATGTACACCCACCTGAACAGGAGCATAAATACAATATAGGCTTGAAACGGTTTTTCGATGAAGGTCTTACACTGTCGCAGATTGATCATCCAAATATTGTAAATGTGTCGAATTTTTTCAGGTACAACAACACCGCATACTTGGTGATGCGTTATGAACACGGCAAAGACCTGCGTTGGTTTATTAAAAATACCGACTATGTTCCTGACGAAGAGTTTATTTTAAGTGTGTTCAGTATGGTTTTGGCCGGATTGAAAGAAGTTCATAAAAATAGCTTTTTACACTTGGATATTAAGCCCAGCAATATCTTGTTGCGCGCTAGCGGTGTGCCGCTGATTTTGGATTTGGGGGCAGCGTATAAATTTCCGCAAAAGGAAAAGCATAAAGTCCACACTTTAACGCATGGCTATTCGGCACCAGAACAGCATGAAAAGGAAAACCTAAACCTTAGCTCTGACTTGTACGCCGTCGCTATGACTATGCGCGCATGTATCACCCACAAGTCACCTCCTTCGGCAATAAAACGACTCAAGCGAGACACTGTGCGACCGCTGCGTGACACTCATGCCAAATACTATCGTGCCAACCTCTTACGAGCGATTGATGAATCTAGTGATTTAGAGATCGAAAAAAGACCCCAATCCGTTGATGAGTTCATCGAAATCATGACAACTCGCTAATTATAATAATACTAATTCCTCAATGAAATATTCTGTAGCCCAACAAAGCAATCAAGGTGGTCGTGATTACAACGAAGATCGTACCGCTATTTTTGAACGTGAAAAAGCCGTTCTACTAATCGTAGCTGATGGCCTGGGTGGTCACGCTGGCGGTGCCGTTGCGTCACAAGCATTCATTGATGCATTAGGTGTTTCATTTAGTAAGGCCACGCATGAGCAACTCTCTAATGCTGAGAGTTTTCTAACATTGTCTATTAATTATGCACATCACATGATTCATCGGCGTGCGGTTTCCCAAGGATACGATGTCGCTTCACCAAAAACGACCTGTGTCGTCTGCTTGATCTATCATGGCGTTGCTCAATGGGCACATTCAGGCGATAGTCGCCTCTACTTGATTCGCAAACGCATGATTATTGACCAAACAACAGATCACGTTTCAAATAAAGTCGGCCCAAGTGGAAATAGCCCCATCAATCGCTGTGTGGGTGGTATTGAATCGCCAAAACCGCACGTCAGTGAACCGCTTGAACTTAACCTAGGTGATACCTTTGTATTGGCATCAGATGGTGCCTGGGCAAATTTTGAACCGGTCGATTTGAAAGACTACATAGATCCAGAGCATCCCACACTCGGCTTAGACAGCTTATTGCAGACCTTAGAAAATCGCAATAAAGCACCCAGCGACAATTTGTCTATGGTGGTTATGTTTTGGGGTACTAAACAACATGATAAACCATCAGTAGATTCGGTTAGAACCAATGATGTTATCGAGCTTTTGGGAAGTCGTGACTCTGGGAACAATAGCCCAGATGAACCGGTTTCAAACGAAAAATTTGATATGGAAGAGCTGGATAGCACGATCTTCGAAATTGAAAATTTCATTACCGATCTTGATAAAAAAATCTAAACATTTCATATGTTACACATAAATTAATCCTCACTTAAGAGTAAAAATATGTCTGAAAGACCCAGCGGCCGCCAGGTAGATGAATTACGCAGCATCAGTATCGAACGCAATTTTACAGAACATGCTGAGGGTTCAGTTCTTATTAGCTGCGGGGGCACCAAGGTGTTGTGTACCGCGTCAGTTGAAGAGCGCATACCGCACTTTTTGCGAGGCAAGGGTCAAGGTTGGATTACGGCTGAATACGGTATGTTGCCGCGCTCTACTGGCAGCAGGATGATGCGTGAAGCCGCCAAGGGTAAACAATCCGGTAGAACCCAGGAAATACAGCGACTAATCGGTAGATCATTAAGAGCTGCGGTTGATTTGAAAAAATTGGGCGAAATTTCGGTAACCATTGATTGTGATGTCATCCAAGCTGATGGCGGAACTCGTACCGCTGCAATCACCGGAGCCTATGTGGCTTTGGCGGATGCCGTCACTTACATGATGGATAAAGGCCTAGTTAAGGAAAACCCTATTACTCGTCAAATGGCATCGGTATCGGTTGGCATTTATAAAGGCACGCCTGTTTTGGATCTTGATTACCCTGAAGATAGCAATGCTGAAACAGATATGAACGTAATCATGGATGCAAACGGTGATTTCATAGAAGTTCAAGGTACCGCCGAAGGTGCTCCATTTACTCGAGATGAAATGAACTCTATGCTGGATCTGGCCGATAAAGGAATCAGGGAGCTAATGGCTTTCCAAGCTAGCGCACTGTCCGAAAGCTAAATGGCTAAGGTCGTTTTAGCAACGGGCAATCAAGGCAAGGTTGATGAGATGCAGGCAAGCCTGCAAGAATATGGTTTTGAAATTTTCCCTCAAAGTGAATTTGGTACGCCGGAAGCGATTGAAGACGGCCTAACCTTTGTTGAAAATGCAATAATCAAAGCAAGAAACGCCTGCCAATTTAGCGAACTACCGGCGATAGCTGACGATTCGGGTTTGGAGGTAGACGCATTACACGGCGCCCCCGGTATTTACTCGGCCAGATATGCGGATGGAGCCGGAGACGGCGCAAACAACCTGAAGCTACTTCAAGAACTAGAGAACGTAGAAGATCGCCACGCTCGATTTGTGTGTGTGCTAGTTTATTTACGGCACACCAACGACCCCAACCCCATTATCAGTCGTGGCGTCTGGGAAGGGGAAATTGCTCACTCCCTAATGGGAGAGAATGGATTCGGCTACGATCCATTGTTCTATGTTCCAGAGCAGCGTTGTCACTCAGCCGAACTTGAGCCCACGACTAAAAAACGTATCAGCCATCGCGGACAAGCCTTATCCGCACTTAAACAACAATTGAGTATGCATTCCACGTCATGAGCCTATCTCCACATCCAAATTTTTCCGGTCGTAAAGGCCCTGTCGTGATACTAGTTGCTGACGGAGTCGGCATCGCCCCTGACGGACCGAGTAATGCAGTAGCCCTCGCCGATACGCCAACACTCGATCAGCTCACCGAACAGAGTCTTTATACTCAGTTGCTAGCGCATGGTACGGCCGTCGGCCTCCCGAGCGATGATGATATGGGCAATAGTGAAGTTGGTCATAATGCGATTGGTGCCGGTAGAATTTTTACTCAGGGGGCTAAACTGGTAAACCAAGCGCTTGCAACTGGAGAAGCATTCGACACTGAAGTTTGGAAGAATGCTGTCGCGCACGGCACTAAGAACACACTGCACTTTGTGGGGCTGCATTCTGATGGAAACATTCATGCACACACACAACATTTATATCAGCTAATGAACAACGCAGCCGAGCAAGGCGTGAAAGAATGTTGTTTACATATATTGTTAGATGGCAGAGATGTCGCTGCACGCTCTGCGCTCGTTTACATTGCTGAGACTGAAGTCGTCATCGCTTCAATAAATAAGAAGTACCAAGCTAACTTTAGAATAGCGAGCGGCGGCGGTCGTATGAACATTACGATGGATCGCTACGAGGCTGATTGGGATATGGTCAAGCGTGGTTACGAATGTCACACCCATGGAATAGGGGAACCTTTTGCTAATGCAACAGAAGCGGTCACGACGCTTTACAGCACTAGCAACAAGGATGATCAATATCTCCCGGCCTTCGTTATTGAAAAAGAAGGTTCTCCCGTAGGTTTGATGAACCAAGACGACGCAGTCCTCTTTTATAATTTTCGTGGCGACCGAGCTATTGAGATTTCGCTCGCCTATGAACAAGACGAATTTCAAAAATTTGACCGGAATGAATTCCGCCAGCACCCAAAAGTATTTTATGCAGGCATGTTGCAATATGATGGAGACGAACTAATCCCCTCAAAGTATCTGGTTAATCCACCCGATATAGATAACACCATGGGCGAGTATCTGTGTGCCCAAGGCATCAAGTCTTTCGCTATCAGTGAAACTCAAAAATTTGGACATGTAACGTTTTTCTGGAATGGTAATCGCTCGGGTTACATTAATCCCGAGCTCGAAACCTACATCGAAATAGCGTCTGACAAAATCGAATTTAATGAAGCACCAGCCATGAAGGCACGAGAGATAACCGATAAAACCATAGAGCTAATTGAAAGTGGCGAGTACAAGTTCGGAAGGCTAAATCTTGCTAATGGTGACATGGTCGGACACACAGGCGATCTATCTGCAGCCATTACGGCGATGGAGGTGGTTGACGAATGCATAGCCAGATTGATCGTCGCTATCAAAGCCTGTGATGGGGTATTGATCGTAACGGCAGATCACGGCAATGCCGACATTATGTATACAGAGAAAGACGGTGTCCGAAGCCCAAAAACCTCACACACGCTTAGCCCCGTTCCATTTGCGATTGTCGATGCGAGCTACGCGAACGAATACGAACTCTCACCACCCGACGATGCCGGATTAACTCACATTGCCGCCACGGCGTTCAATTTACTCGGACTTGAAGCCCCTGATAATTATCAACCCAGCTTATTGAAGTTCGTTAATGACTGACAATAAACTAATTCATCGCGGCAAACTCCTTTCCATATATCGTGAACGAGTTGAGTTACGAACGGACGGGCACACTTACTTTGATATTGTTAAACACCCTGGCGGAGCCGTTATTGCGGCGATCAATGATAACAATGAGATCTGCTTGGTACACCAGTGGCGCCATGCCGTGCAGAAAGTTATTTGGGAACTTCCGGCTGGCTGCCTTGAAACTGGTGAACCACCGATGGAAACGGCAAAGCGAGAGCTCGAAGAAGAAGCAGGTATCATTGCCGATGACTGGACTGACCTAGGCACCATCGTTACAAGCCCAGGATTTAGCGACGAAATACTCTATTTCTACGTCGCTAGAACACTGCATGCGGGCCAACAGAAATTAGACGATGCGGAACAGCTAGAGGTTCATTGGGTTGCCTTAGATGACGCTTACCAAATGGCGCAAGATGGAAGAATCACTGATGCCAAAACCGTCGCCATGTTGTTTCGCCTTTCTAGACTTTAGTACCAGTTGGCCAATTTGGCTATCAATTGAAAATTCTTATCCAGAGCGCCCCGATGGGCTTCTATTAATGCCAAACCTTTGCTTCCCATTTCATCACGAAGACTTGGGTTACCCAATAACTCACCGACAACTTGAGTAAGTTCGCTGCCGTTTTGTACCATGCGTCCCGCCCCTTCTTTAATGGCCCAACGACTAATGTCAGGGAAGTTAAACATGTGCGGCCCAAATACAACTGGTACACCTAAAGCACTGGGCTCCAGTATATTTTGCCCTCCAAGCGGTTCTAGGCTCCCTCCAACAAACGCCACGTCAGAACTTGCATACATCAATGATAGCTCTCCCATGGTATCGCCAAGATACACATCGACATCACTTGATAGGTCGGCACTTTGTTCTGAGCGGCGTACATAATCTAAGCCTCGTCTCTGTAACTTACGAGCGATGTAATCAAAGCGTTCAGGATGGCGAGGAACCAAGACTAACAGCAATGACGGGTAAGATTTTTTCAAGGATTTATATGATGAAATTACCCTCCCTTCCTCGCCTTCACGGGTACTGCCCGCTATCCATATTAAACGATCTTGCCCCAATTCCCTGCGTAATACTTCCGCCGACTCACGCAGACTTGGCTGAACATTCACATCAAATTTTATGCTGCCCGTTTCCGTTATCTTAGCTGCACTCACGCCCAACAATTCCAAGTGCTCGCGATCAAGTTTTCCTTGCACTGCAAAATGGTCCACCTTGGCTAGAGTAGGACGCACAATCGATGGAAACTTTGCATAACCAGCATAAGATCTCTCGGATAGCCGGACATTGGTATAAAACAGTTGGCAATTAGATTCACTCACAACGGAAATCATATTTGGCCAAATCTCAGTTTCCATGATTAACGCCATCTTCGGTTGAATAGCATTTATAAACTTTCGCATCGACCAAGCTAAATCATAGGGAAAATAGCAATGAGCTACTTTTTCGCCTAACACTAACTTCACCATATCTGATCCTGTTGGCGTTGTGGTTGTGACAAGAATTTTAGAATGTGGCTTTTCTACCAACAGGCGATTGACTAAAGGGGCAGCGGCACGAGCCTCACCGACAGAGACGGCGTGTATCCACAAGTCGAATGGTCCACCCTCGAATATTTCTTTTGGGACAAAACCAAACCGTTCAGTCCATCTGGACCAATATTTTGGGTTTTTGAATCCGCGAACGAACAATCCTATCAAACCAAAAGGAATCGCCAAATTCATCAATATTCGATAGAGGGTGATCACCTGAAAAACCTCATTTCAACCAGTCCCTAGCAACGAGAAAATAGTCCAATAGCTTTTGTTCATCACTGCCTTCATGGGCCTGATGGCGATACTTCCATGCCACCATAGGCGGCATAGACATTAGAATTGACTCTGTTCTTCCTCCGGATTGCAACCCAAAGAGCGTCCCTCGATCATGCACTAAATTAAATTCGACATACCGCCCACGCCGAATTAGTTGCCAATCTCGGTTTTTTTCAGAGAACGGTGTATCTTTTCTTTTCAATAAAATAGGTACGTAGGCTTTAGTGAAATGATTGCCTACACTCTTCATAAAGTTGAAACTAGTATCAAATCCGGGTTCATTCAAATCATCAAAGAACAAACCACCAATGCCACGCTGTTCAGTACGATGCGGCAAGTAAAAATAGGTGTCGCACCACTCTTTATATTGCGTGTGAAATTTTTCGCCGACTGGGTCGCAGGCCGCCTTAGCGACGGTATGCCAATGCACCGCATCTTCTTCAAAACCGTAATAAGGGGTCATATCGAATCCACCGCCAAACCACCAAATCGGCTCATCGGTCTCCTCACCTGCAATAAAGAAACGAACATTCATATGTGCAGTGGGAGCAAATGGGTTCTTTGGATGCAAAACTAGCGAAACGCCCATTGCTTGAAAAGCCTTCCCAACTAGTTCAGGACGCTTCAAAGTTGCTGCTGGAGGAAGTTTATCTCCAACCACATGAGAAAAGTTCACTCCTCCTTTTTCAATAACTCGTCCATTTTCAAGAACTCTCGTTCGACCACCACCAGAGCCGGTAGAGTGGTGCCAAGCATCTTCCTCGAAAGCAATGCCATCTATTCCACTTATTTCATCGCAAATCGTATCTTGTAACTCGAGCAAAAAAGATCGGACTAAGTTTACCCGACTTGAGAATTCGCCGTTCATCGAAGTACTTCCCCTGTTTCTCCATCACGGATTTGTGAAGGTGCATCGCGCCCACCAATTTCAGCTCGCACAATGTAGTCAATATCACCAAGAAACTCTTGTTCCACTTCCTGCCATGTTTTGAGTACCGCCTGCCCATGTCGATTCGCACTCGTAGATACGATGGCACCGGAAAACTCATTGCAAAGATCAATACAAACAGAATGACCACTCACTCGAATAGCGACAGTGTTATGTTGACCAACAACCCACAATGGCATCTTATTGTTCGGTTTCAAAGTCCAGGTGACTGGGCCTGGCCAGGTAGCCCGTATTTGTGAAATTTGACTGCTCGCAGTAAGGCTTGCATATTCTTCAACCTGCGTGATATTCCCCGCAACCAATAATACACCTTGCTCGACTAAACGGTTTTTCATCGCCGCTATACGCCTAACAGCTACCTCATTGCGTGGGTCGCATCCTAAGCCAAAACAATGTTCAGTGGGGTAAGCAATTACCCCACCTCGATTTAGATGCTCAACAGCTTTAAGAATCTGCTCGTGCAAACCAAAATCAGGCTCTACCTAGCTTGACCTGTAATGCGTGGTCCTTTTCAATAACCGCTTGTGCATTTGCCTGACGATCTTCAGCAACGCGAATCGCTAAATCATCGTCAGCCACCGCAAGAATTTGCGCTGCTAAATACGCTGCATTTTTAGCACCCGCTTTACCAATCGCCACACAGGCGACAGGCACGCCTCCAGGCATCATTACAGTAGATAGAAGGGCATCCTGTCCTTTTAAAGGACCACCATCTATCGGCACACCGATCACTGGACGAGTTGTTAAACCAGCTACTGCACCCGCTAAATGCGCAGCTAAACCAGCGGCACATATAAACACCCGACATCCTCTTTCCTCTGCAGACTTCACATAGTCATGAGTCGCTGCAGGAGTACGGTGTGCTGAGGTAACTTTAACCTCCCATGTCACTCCGAGAGTATCTAAAACGTCTAAAGTGTTTTGCATTACAGGTAAATCAGAATCTGAACCCATCAAAACTGCCACGAATACATTGTTCATAGTATTAATTCTATTGCTTGCGCGATTAGTAAAATTTAGGAGCTGGGTATTTTATAGCGGACGAGCGCTTAACACCACCAGAAAAAACAAAAATCAAATAAGCCAAATATCGCTAATTTGGCTTATTTAGTGACCAATCATATTCATAATCGGCTCGGGTATATGGGGCTATCACCGCGGCTGTCTCGGGGCTAGCATACTTATTTAGATGTAGTTTAAGACTAAGGAAATTCCCACCAAAATCATCTATGTACCATTTATAAATTTCTGACAGTTGCAATCTTCCATTAACCTCCTGTACGGCACGTGGATGATTGATAAATTCTCGTGCAGCGGTTTCTAACATTTGCTCGGTATTTTCACCGGTAAATACCTGCTTAGGCAGATTCGGGCAGCCAAGGCTTGCACAATTCACCACATAATGAATTCGATTGTCCTTCCAAATAGGTCTTAGAATTGTATGTTCAATGTCATCTAAGCTTAGGTCCTGGCGCACAATCGTAAGTATTTCTCTCTGCCAAGGACCCGCGGTCAAAAAGCCAGATCTGATTTTGCGAATTGTCCGCAAGTCGTCATCTTGCTGCAATACCAAGTACACAGTGGACGCATTGTACAAATTTATCCAAAATGCTTTTTGTTCTTGGTCCGCCAATTGCCTAGGGTCCAAGGACTGTAGATACTCTATGTATTGGGCTAATTCTCGGATTTCTGAATTATTTACCGACCAATAATCGAGCCTATTTATACCGCTCGGATGTTCATCGTCCAAGAACTTATTGAGGAAAGTTTGCCAAGGAGAATGATCTACTCGTAACTTACTCTCTGGCTCACGGTCATCCCAGAACGCATTTAACTCTGAAGCGGGAGCAGCATGCGTTAGATTCCCACTTAGCATAAACAATGCACTTAGGCCCAGAATTAGACCTTTAATAGGTAAACATGTTTTTGCGCTAGCGACGAATTGTGAAATTCCACAGTTATACATAATAAGGTTATCTACTATTCGAGTTCTACTATTAATATTTTGGGTAAGGCTACAGATTAACCTACCCTATCCAATAGTAGTAGGCTTTTGTATGAGGGCAAGGGGAACTTTTAATCTTGTGGTAAGTAGCTGTTGTGGTGATTTATCCCTCGGAGTTTTTCCGAAGACTATTATTTGGTACAACAGTAACAGGCTACCGCCAAAAAACATCTCAGGGACGATTCAATCCCCAATCGTATTGATATCTAACATTTTGAGCACGCTCAATCTTAATGGCTGTTTCTGGGCTCACATGCTTTTTAAGGTAATCTCGTACCTCAGATGAATTACCGCCAAAGTCATCTTCATACCATTTAAACATACGAGATAAGACTAAACTTTTTCCACGAAAATCAATTGATCTTGTATGATTTAGAAAGCTCTGTCTTGCCTCATCGAGCAACAATTCGACATTATTACCGGTGAATGCAACAGGAATAATATTAGCCCCTCCCATAGTCGCCTTATGTATGGCAAAGTGGATTCGCTCATCCGTGAAAATTGGCCGCAGAATTCCATGTTCTATCTCGTCCAAAGAGAGTGTTTGCCGAGCAATATTAAAACGTTCTTTTTTCCATACTTTCCGCGAATCAACTGTACGAATGCTATTGTCAGGTTTTTGTGCAATTACAATCAATACTATCGCCGCATTGTACATATTCAGCCAATACGCTTTTTGCGCCTGCTTGTTAAGCTGTCGAGGATCTAAGTTTTGTAGATAAAACAGATAGGCACGCAAAGACAATTCATCTTCTTTGCCAACCCCATCATAGTTGAACCGATTAACCCCTAATTCAGCGTCTTCAGTTACATACTTCTCAAGTAAGACTTGCCATGGCGAGTGATCTGGTTGAAGGCCACTTGTGGATTCTGAATCGTTCCAAAATACAATTAATTCAGAAGAAGGAGTAGGAGCAGCAATAGCATTAGATACAACAACAAACATCGCTACCGTCAGCAACCCAAACCGACCGATATTTTTCATCAATTTCATTGTCTTGTCATCCCAACCCGGGACGCTTTATTGATCAGGCTGCACCCTATCGAAGTTTTGCCTATTTGTCCAAGCTAGAAACGCAAAGAACGTTAATAATTATGTCCCAGCACTGAACGGAAAATTCTAGAACAACGAACCCTAAAGCCTCCAACGGTGAAAGCGTTCAACCCATTTCAATAAACCATGAGGCTGATGATCCTTCTTCCAGTTACCCGCAACAAACTTGTTTGATTCGGCCAAACTGGGGTATAGATGAATTGTCCCCAAAATCTTGTTCAAACCAATGTTGTATTTCATGGCTAAGACATATTCGGCGATAAGTTCTCCCGCGTGATGCCCCACAATAGTTACGCCCAGGACTTTATCCTTGTTGCGAGGTGTAATGACTTTCACAAAGCCATGCGCTTCTCCATCCGCAATGGCTCGATCTAAATCATCAATACCATAACGTGTCACTTCATAATCGATTCCTTGCTCTTTTGCTTCACTTTCATTAATGCCGACTCTGGCTACTTCAGGCATCGTGAATGTGGCCCAAGGAATCACTCTGTAATCAACGCGAAATTTCTTCGCGAATCCAAATAAAGCATTGACCACCGCAAACCAAGCTTGGTGGGCGGCGGTATGAGTGAATTGGTACGGGCCGGTAACATCACCACATGCAAATATATTTGGCACCGCTGTACGTAAATAATCATCTGTTTCGATGGTGCCATTGCGTCGTAGTTTAATGCCGAGCTTTTCTAGATTCATCCCATCACTATTAGCCTTACGACCCACGGCCACCAATATCTCATCAAAAGGAACCTCAACGACACCGTCGGGTGATTCACAATGTAGAATTTTATCTCCGTCCTGCGTCACTCTTATCGCTTTATGGTTCGTCAATACGTTTATGCCCCCGTCTTCGAAGTTCTGCGTAATTAACTCTGCCACGTCGGAATCTTCACGCCCCATCAGCTGGTCCATCATCTCAACCATGGTGACCTGTGAACCTAATTTTGAAAAGGCTTGGCTCAATTCACAGCCAATGGGTCCACCACCAAGCACAACCAATCGCTTAGGTTGCTCATTTAAACTCCATATACTGTCCGACGTTAAGTACTCTACTTCCGCTAAGCCTTCAATAGGAGGCACGAAGGGGCGAGCGCCTGAGGCAATGATAATGTTCTTAGTCGTGATGCTCCTATCGCCCACTTTAACGGTATTGGCATCTATTATTTCAGCCTCACCGGTAACACATTCAACGCCTAATTCGGTATAACGCTCAATCGAATCATGTGGCTCGATTGTTTTTATTACATCCTGTACGCGTTGCATAATTTTTGCAAACATAGGCTTCACTGGGACAGACTCCAACCCAAACTCCTCAGCTCGATGCATGTAGTTGGCAATCTTGGCAGACCGCAACAATGCCTTGCTAGGAACACAACCGGTATTGAGACAGTCGCCGCCCATTTTATGTCGCTCGATCAAAATTACCTTCGCTTTTACCGCTGCCGCAATATAAGAACTCACTAAACCAGCTGAACCCGCACCAATCACCACTATATTAGCTTCATATCTACTCATCATCACTCCACTTAATTAAAATCTTGATCAACTCGATCATTTTGCTCTTTGCAATGCCAATGCCGCCAATGCCCATTTTGCAATAATTGGAAAAATACCCAATAGCGCGAAGGAAATTATCAGCTTTAGCGAAAGAATATCAGCGGTACTGTTGATTTCAGCAAGTTGAGTTCCCGCATTAACGAAGACAGCCGTCCCGGCCAACATGCCAATCTGGCTTGCCCAATAAAAAGTGAGCGTCTTTAATTTAGTTAAGGCTAGTACAGAATTGACCATGAAAAATGGAAACAGAGGGACGAGACGTAGACCGAACACATAAAATGCTCCCTCATTCTCAATACCTTTGTTGATTGCCAATAAGCGGTCGCCAAACTTCTTTTCTACGGCATCGCTAAATAGGTAACGCGTCATTAAAAATGCGATCGTTGCGCCTATTGTGCTCGCAAACGAAACTAACAACAGGCCATGCCAAAATCCAAAAATTGCACCTCCTGCTAAAGTAAGTATCAATGCAGCTGGAAGAGCCAACGCAGTGAAACCAACGTAAACCAGAAAAAACAAGCTGGAAACTAGAACAGGTTTTTCAACAAACAACTGATTCAAGCCCTCTTTCTGTAGCTTCAGAAATTCTAGCGTGAAATATTGCTGTAAATCGAAGGCAAAGAACGCGGCAATCAATATACCAATGATGGCGACTAGGATAATTTTTGGATTCATAATAGTATGATAACAGCTCTACGATCAGACGTTAGGCTCGAGCTTAATAAATGAAAAGAAGAACGCAAATGAGTTAACGGTGATTAGTTAATCCTAAAGACCACAGTAATCGCTAATTCCTTGCTACGCACTTTTATTAAAAACAAAAATCAATAACAAATAAAATAAACCTCGCATTCAAGAGTACCGCTTTGTCGCACAATTCAGATTCTAATTCGTCCGAACCACAGCTCGAATGGCACAAGGCTCATCCAGCAAAGCCAGGCTATTTGAACGATAATGAAATACACCTATGGCAGATTCCTCTCTGTCTTGACGAGCGACAGAGCGAGGTTGCGCTAAGACTACTCAGCTCTCGACAGATGGATCGCTATCAGCGACGTCTAACCCCGCAATCACGGCATGCCTATTTAGCAGGGCGCTTTCACTTACTCCAGCTCCTAGCCGGGTACGCTGGCATTTCTTCTAAGGAAGTGGAATTGGGATATAGTCGCTTATCTAAACCTTTTTTGACGCCTAACCCAGACTCGCTTAACTTCAACTTTAGTGAC
>CAJQNY010000194.1 GCA_905479805.1 uncultured Arenicella sp. | reverse complement strand
TAGTTAAGGGTATAGAAGATTCTAGGATCAAAATATTGCGGCAAAAGAACCGCGGTTTGGCGGGTGCTCGAAATACCGGGATTCGTGAATCGACGGGAGATTTCGTTGCGTTCCTTGATTCAGATGATTATTGGCACGAGTCCAAGATTGCAAAGCAATTGGCTGCCCTGCAAAACGACTCCGAAGCGGGGGTTGCTTTTTGTTCTTCTTTGTTCGTTAACGAAGACAGTGTGAGTTTGAATCGCTTGCAGGAACCACACGATAAAAAAGATTTTAGTCCTTCACGAATATTTTGCCGTAATCCGATTGGCAATGGTTCCGTTCCCTTAATCCGTAAAAGCGTTTTAGATAGAGTTGCATATAAGGATTCCAAAAGGGCACACACGCAATATTTCGACGAGTCATTGAGACAGTCAGAAGACGTAGAATGTTGGACCAGGATTGCTGTACTCGGAGGTATGCAGTTTTCATATATCGATGAACCTTTAGTCTATTATCGGTTGAATGACGGTGGTCTTTCCGCTGACGTTGAGCAACAACTTGAATCGTGGACTGTTGTTTTGAATAAGTTGCATGGGTACGCTCCTGAGTTGGCTGCGCAATGCGAGTCATCAGCCAAAGCTTTCCAATATCGGTATTTGGCCAGGCGTTGTATATCACAGGGAAGAGCATGGAGCGCTCTAAAGCTATTGGTTCAAGGGTTGAGGACTGATGGCGGAGCATTATTTACTGAGACACGAAAGACTACTGAAACGATAACTATGGGGCTGGTGCTCTTGCCCTTTCCCCAGAAAATACAACTCCGAATCGTCCAGGCTCTTATGTAGCTTAGATCTCACCTAATTGTAGAGTGTCCTATTGAAGTGAGAGCCGTTAGCAATAAGTGTCTTCTATTGTTAAGTGCGTTACTGACGGCTAAGCTTGAAAATAGTTAGTTATACTATGATTCTGTCCTTCTCCACTCAAAAATAGCTATAGAACGCAGGAATCAAGAAATGAAGAGTATGCCTAATTTTATTATTGTTGGCGCCGCCAAGTCTGGGACTACAACCCTGTATAGCTATTTAAGGTCTAACCCTAACATTTACCTACCTGAATTTAAGGAACCTCACTATTTTGCTAATAACCATCCATTAAATTTTGAAGTAGTTAATAACAAGAATGACTACAGTGAACTTTTTCAAGATCAAAATGCAACTGCTATCGGCGAGGCGTCAACTGCGTATCTATATTTTTCAGACATACCCGAAAGAATTTATTCAGAGATACCAAACTGTAAAATAATAATTTTGTTGAGGCATCCGACCGAAAGAGCTCTATCAATGTGGGGGCATCAGGTGCGAGAAGGGCTCGAAAATAGTTCTCTTGATGAAGCAATCGAAGAAGAAATTTCTGGAGAGCTTCGGCAGCTAAATGGTGTTGAGTACGGGTTTAACTATTGTAGACAGGGGTTGGTCGCTGACAATGTAGAGAAATATCAATCCACCTTTGGGAAGACTAACGTTTTCATTGGTGACTACTGTTTGCTTCGTGACGACCCAAGTAAATTAGTTCATCAAATTTGTCATTTTCTGGGTGTAAAGGCCCACGAAATTGATACTAACCCCCGAAAACTAAATGCATCGGGCAACCCCCAGTCAAAGTGGCTTCATAGATTTCTTAACTCGAAACATCCAGTAAGAAAGGGGATAGTATGGCCGTTGAAATTGCTGCTATCGGCCAACGTTCGACATAAACTTTGGAGTAGTTTTAGAAACCGGAATATTCTTAGGGGGCATAGCCACCAAATGAGTCCTTTAACAAAAGCTAAGCTAGATAAATATTTTGAGGTGGAATTGAAGCGTATTAATCATCTGATGATGAAAAACTGAAACGTCGCCGACTACCTAGGCAGTAACTATGCCTTATACAATCACTATGCATTGAACACTAACAAGTTTGCAGATTTTACTTCGTTCGTTCAGCTCACTGCGCGGGACGGCGAAAAAATACGCCGCCCCTTGTAAAGGCGTTAGTGGGGGAGGCCGCATTGTGAGCTTATCAAACGCAGGTTCCAATAAACCCATCGTTTAAGTTGTAGGCGACAACGCGGGTCAGTCAGTATTTTGAAAGCATTGTATCTGTTTTTTGATTCTATGTTTCTTCTGGTTAAGTCTAGGAGGTGACTCGAAATATATAGTTTGACCGAGCCAATGAGGCTGTTGGGTATTTCGCCGGCATCTAGCAATTTCTGCAGTCGTATTGAGAATGGTAATTCCATTCTAGGTACGCTGGAGTCCATTAGCGAGTTATCAGCATGAACGAAATAGTTAGAGCATATTCTTGTACTTATAGCGATAATATTATTTAGCGCAATCTGGGACCATACAGCCTGGTCTTCTCCCATGTTTTCTCCTTCAGGGAACCCTCCAACCTCTAGCAATTTCTCCTTTTTGATACAACAACTTGAAGATGTTACAGGTAGGTCTCCTTTGGCTGCCGAGTAAAAGTAATCTGTAAGTATCTGGCGCTCAAATTTTGACGAAAGCCCGACTAGTTCTGCATTTCGAACATGATTTGCGCGACTATTTTTAAATCGGTAGGCTGTGGCGAGTATTGATGCACAAGGGTACTTTCTCGCTAAACATTCAACCTCAGATAGAAAATTCTTGTCGTATTGATCATCCGCATCGAGAAAGGCAATATATTCGTGAGAAGCTAACCTTACGCCCATGTTTCGTGCCGCAGATACTCCCTGATTTGTTTGAGAATGAACCCTGATGTTCAGTTCAGGATGAAATCGGCTTATGGACTGAGCTAGCCTTAGAGACCCATCTGTCGAGCCATCATCTATTACGATTAATTCCATTTCGGAGTTCATTTGCGTGATTACAGATTTCATTGCTCTGTGTATATTCTTTACTTTGTTGTATAGAGGGATAACTATTGAGATATTCATAATTATATTTAAATTAGACGGTTATTTTGTAATGAGAGATGTGGTGTGAATTAAGACGAAACTGGCCTAAGAAGTTTCCACTGTAGGTATCGATTTGACCGAGAGAGCTTCTGAGACCACAGCCTATGAGCAACCAAGCAGGCCACGTTAGATAAGCCAGAGCTTCTATGTTTTCGCTCATTGAGAAGAACATCAGAATTAAGCACATGCCCAGGGCAAGGCGAGAATTAATTTGGTATTGAGCTTTTGCGAGTAGTGCTAAACAAGTTAATGAGAACGGTACTAAATAGCTAAGGAGACCGACCAATCCTTTGACGAAAAGTAGACCAAGCCAATGATGATGTGAGCCGATTGGCATGAATTCTACGAGGTGTGAGCCACTCTCTACTGTGCCGTGACCGAACCAAAACGCTTCTGCCTGCCATCGATATAATGCAATGTTCCCTAGCGACTCTCTCACACGAGTAGAGTCGGCCCTGGCCGACTTAACTTCATCTAAGAATGACAATAAGTGATAAGAAATAGGTTCGATGAGTAAAGCTAAGAAAAGTGTAGCAATCGACGCCGAGATGATTATCCATGGTCGGGTCATTCTTGATAGAAACCAAGTAGCTGTAGGGACGATGAGCATTACTAGAACACCCATCCGAGACGCCGCCAAGAAAATCATACAAGCGTTTCCAAGTAAACCAACCGCTCTCCAGGTTCTATCTTTCTCAAACCATGCACAGAGAAAATAGATATTAGCCACAAAGCCAACCGCCGGTGCCCAAGGGGCAAAAAATCTCCAACGGGGCGAGTTATTGCCCGGGTCTATTTCATAGAGAAAAATTGAGAAAAATTCAGCACCGGCTCCACCGAGAACCTTCAGTGGGGAGGTGTATAAATGTTGAGGTAGCCCTATGAGATAAGCAAAGACTAAGAATGGAGTAATCAATAATGCAATAAGTCCTATCACACAGGCGGCTCTAACAATGACAGATGAACGTATTTCTAGCCGATATCCAATGATAATAAAGATTGATATTAGCGCCCATCCTTTGGCCCAACCGAAAGTCGATTTCACAATTTTGCCAAAACCCAGATCGAAATTTATATGTCCGATAATCAATGCTACTTCGAGCATTGCTGCGCCAATTATCCACAGCAATACGAGGTGTCGGCAATTTTGCTCAGAAGTCGAGAAGGTAAGGTTTTGACTTATCACGTTCATCAATAGAAACCATCCAATAATTGGTGCTACTAGGTAAAGCGCTCCGACAAGGTAGAATCCGAAAGTCCAAGTAATGCAATGCGCTAATATTTTTTCTTGAGCGCTGATTTGACCGAATTCCGCCCATCTACTTTGATGGTTATATTTACCTCTTAACTTATTCACGGTGCTTCATCCGTGTGTTGACCCGCAGAACTAGGTTCGTATTCTGTTTTGCTGGTTTGTGGGTATGTGTGAGGAGCGAATTTTTTTCGTACTTCTATTAATATTAGACTGGCCGCCAACATGAGGTAGACCATGATCAACGCCAACACAATTACCGCTTTCTGCAACTTGTCCTCTTTAATAGTTTCGCCAGGTTGAGTAAGTAGCTGTGTTAGGGGGTAGGTTGCATAAATATCGAGACGACTTGTATCTAACTTTGCAAGCGCTGAGCTGAAGATCGCCTCAGCAATTTGATGGTCTCGGGACAGATCAGCAAGGTTTGCAGCATCCTTAGTATGTGTCTTGATTCGGGCTTGGTAAGAATCAAAGCTAACCTGAAGGGTATTGGCTTGTGCGTTGAGTCCTTCTCTACCAGCAATTTTTCTATTGATGGTTTGTAAGCGAGTCGATGTATTTGATGACAGCAATCCGTAGAGAGTTTGAGGGTTAACTGACTCTATGCTTGGGTGTGCAACGAGCATGGAATTTAGCTTCTGTTCCAATCCGCGTATCTTTCTCGCCAATTCTTTGCTGACCGGATTGCCCTTTGCATACACCAGTTCTTTGCTAGATTGTTCAGATAATAATTGCCCTAGAAGCCGGGTCGTGGAGTCGACCTCTGGGTTTGACTGCAGTTGAACCACATCATTAATTTGATACTCATCAATATTATATTGTTTCAATGCTGATTTGATTTCGGCTGTCGCAGAGGCAATATCAGCATTAACGCTCGTTAGCTTGTTTCTGAGTTGCTCCGCATCAGTAACCCATAAAGTGTATTGAGCATCCGAAATAACTTCTCCGTTTATCTGATAATTAACAATTTTTTGCCTAGCCGTCTTCAGCCGCTTTTTGGCTATTGCTAGGTTTCCCTCGATGCCTTTGTAATGACGGTCCAGTTCATTGCTTCTTAAGTTATCTAAGGTCTCGTGAAAACTTACATTGAATATAGAGGCACGTTTTGCAAGTTTCTTTAAAGATGTGCCCTTGAGGGTAAACATCATCGCGGGTGTTTGATCGATAAGTTTGATTATTGGCTTTTCGAATTCTTCAGGCCTCACTTCGAATGCTTTTGCGGCACGATTAATTACGGCCGTGCTAAGAGCGATCTCTTTGTATGTGTTCTTGGGGCTGATTGAAACTCGTCCATAAGCATTATTGCCTGAGCTTCGAGACTCTCCCACGTCATCTAGGTTGATTGTGCTCGATCGTTCAGTGCCTGGAAGCAACAACATCCATGATGTCTTATACTGGGGTTTTTCGAGAACAACATAGCTGACAATTAGAATAGCGAACACGGCTAACATACTTAACAATTGCAGCTTTATTCTTGCAATTGCTTCTATTGCTAGCGTGATTAGTAATTTCCAGTTCATGGGAGTTTTCGCAGTAATGAATAATGTAATAGTGGTTAGAGCAACCCGCCCAAGATGAGAGGACTAATAGCTTCTCCAATTCCGCGGGCTACATCACGAAAATTTGTAAATTTGGAGTCAAAACAGGCCACTGCGTCGTTTGGCATAACAAACGGGTTTACCGAATGGTCAGAAGAGTTTGCAAGTAATTGATCAATGCTTCTATTGACCACAATTTGATGTTTCGAGCCGTGATTCCGCGTGACGAGTAATACACTTCGCGACGCATTCGCTGATTGTGTTCCGCCCACGCAATTAGCCGAGATCGCAGCATCTAAAAGAGATGAACCATAAGGCAGACGTGTTGAGTCAGAACCCACAGCGCCTTGTGCGTTGCTGAGCGAGGGCGCGATGAGATTTGACATAAATAAGCGCATCCCTGGGGGCGTCACTTGCGAAGGCGTGATTAATTGAGCGTTTTCGCTGCCCGTTGATAACACTAATATATGGTCACCCTCGATTAGCGCAGGTACATTTGAAAATTGCTGGTTATCAATAACCGAACTTAAATCGACGTGGATTACGTGGGCATCCCTCATCAAAAATATGTTGGATAAATCTGCGTCCGGCCTTATACCGCCCGCTGCCTGGAGCGCAGCTAAAAGTTGCCGAGCGGTGGAATAGGTCCCACTAAACTGTTGGACCTTATCCTCTTGTTTGGATGAGGGTGTGTTATTTATGGACGTTCTTCCAGGTTTGAACACTGCACCTGAGATGAGAATGTTAGCAGGTGCTGTTCGTACCACGCTGACATCAACCCTTACATAGTCAGCGTGAAACCACTCAAGCCTAACCAGCTCTTGGGAAAGAAGAGAGATGATCTCACGCCGACTTTTCCCGTATACAGGGAGTGAATGAGGTATAGGAAGGTCTATCTCGCCTGACTGGTTAATTTGATAAAGGCCATTCATATCACCCATACCTTCAATGGTCACACGCAGCAGATCTCCGTAACTTACCGCATCCTTATTGTGTATTGCTGTGGGGCGCGAACGTGTTTCCCAGCTATTATTATCATGTAAACCAAAGCTTATGAGCGCGCGCGAATAGTTTTGGTTAACTTCTACCTTTCTAACGAAATATTCTCCATCGTCCTGCCTTTGACTATCCAATTGTTTAGGCAGTGTCGAGCACGCCGTAAACATCATCACGTATAGGCCTATATTTAATAAGGCCAGAATCGGTCGTGTGATGGGTGTGATTTGAATATTCATAGTTTGGTTCAGTAATTTCTTGTTCGTTGAGTATCATTATTATCATATTTTAGATAAAGTCAAGACGATGTTTCATATTTATCATTTATATGCATCTTTATCGATGAAATTAACGCATTTATGGGCTTTTAGGTCATTGGTTAGTGTTATATCGGGTTTACTAATCATATTATAATGTGATAAATATGAAACTTATTGTTGACACGCATCAATATTAATGATTAAAATGATAATCATCATCAACACTATTGCCACTTCCCTATGAGAATGATAATTGGATATTCAGTTTTACTATTAATCCTCCCACGCCTAATCCTTCAGTGCGTGATTGGGGCTTGTCGTGAACATAAATTTTCTATTTTTCAGCAAGAACTTGCTGGTCGAGAATGCCAAACCTTTATCTATCGTCGGTTAATGATCCGTAATCGACCATTGACCGATATTGATAAATGGTTCCATTACGCACAGGGTAGATTAGATTTGATTGGCCCAAAACCTTTGGAATTAACACAGGTGTTGAGAATGGGGCGTGCGGGTAACGCTCGTTTGCAAGTGAGGCCAGGAATTATTCAACCCTATCGGCTTAAACAACGATCAGGCATTGCGTTCGAAGATGAAAATTCAATCTCTAGGGATTTCGTTGTAGAAGATAGTTATATGAGACGGTGCCAACTAATGCTCACCTTCCTTGTTCAAAAAATAACAAACATTCGTGGTAAAGAGCCAAACAGGACAAGAAAAAGTTTTGATCTATTTGGTGTAGCAATGAAAAACGTGAGCATGCGCGATGCCCTAAGCAATATTGAACGCGACCTGTCTAGTGAATCACTTAGACATAAATATGCGTTTGTTAATGCAGATTGTGCCAATAAATGTCTAACGGATGTTACTTATAGGGAAACATTAAATGCATTCGAAGGTGTGTTTTTGGATGGTGTCGGCGTTCGGATAGCGGCTAAATGGCACGGCGAAAACGTTGCTCATAACGTAAATGGTACGGACATGTTTCCTTTGTTGTGCAAGCGCCTATCAGTAACTGGTCATCGCATATTCTTACTCGGAGCTAAGGAATCGGTAGTTAAAAAATTGCAAGAACGGTTAACTAAAATATATCCTGATCTGCAAATTGCGGGAGCTTCATCAGGCTATTTTTCTGAAGCTGAAAACGAAGGCATTATCAGAAAGATAAACTCTTCAACAACTGATATTTTGTTGGTTGCAATGGGGGCGCCACGTCAAGAGAAATGGATTCTCAATAATATTAAACGCTTGGATGTGAAGGTAGCCATTGGGGTTGGTGGTTTGTTCGACTTCTATTCAGGGAGTATTTCTCGCGCGCCAATATGGGTACGGGAACTTTCTCTCGAATGGGCTTGGAGGCTTGCTGTGCAACCGTTGGATAAAGGAAGGAGATACCTTATTAATGCTCCGTTATTTATGGTGCGGGCAGCAAAATCGGCGCTGTTGCAAAACAAACAAAATTTAAAGCCAAATCTTGTCTAGAACTCAACAGCAAGAATCACCAACAAATCGGATTTTTACTATGCATATTAATACTATCGAACTACCACTGATCACGAAAATTAAGCACGTTTTGTGGCAGGTGAAACTGAAGTCATCGAAAAAATCAAAACGCCTTCTAGACATACTTGGTTCGACAGCAGGCTTACTTCTCCTTAGTCCACTATTGGTTTATGTTGCATTGAAGATTAAGCAAGACTCGCCAGGAGCAGTTATCTTTAAACAAGATAGGGTTGGTCTAGATGGTATGCCGTTTACAATGTACAAGTTCCGTTCGATGGTTGATGACGCAGAAAATCAACGAAGCAAGCTTGACGATAATAACGAAAGTGAGAATGGTGTTATTTTTAAGATGAAGAATGACCCGCGGATCACAAATATAGGAGCATTCATTCGCAAGACTTCCATTGATGAACTACCCCAGTTGCTAAATGTTTTGCGCGGTGAAATGTCACTTGTCGGTCCACGCCCACCGCTGCCTATGGAGGTAGCTCAGTACAACCGTGCTGACAGACAACGTTTAGGAGTTACACCAGGCATAACCTGTTTGTGGCAGGTATCTGGCCGATCGGAAATTCCGTTTAAAGAGCAAGTCAAATTAGATATCAAATATATGGAAAGCAGGTCACTTTTATACGACCTGTTTCTATTGTTAAAGACAATTCCAGCAGTACTTTTTGGGCATGGCGCCCATTAGAGACGAGAATCTACTTAAGGTCTTAATATGTCAAATCCAGTCGCAATAATTTTAACAAACCATTCCGTAACACAAGGTTTTAATACCGTGTTTGGTGTGAAAGAAGTGGCCTCTCTGAACATCGCCGGTCTTACTATAATTGAGCATATCTTAATGGAGTTACAAGATTTGCAGATCAAACAGTGCTTTATTTTGGCAAACGATGGCGCTGAGCATATGCAAAGCTTAGTGGGGAACGAGAAAAGATGGGGAATGGATATTCAAGTCATGAAATACTCCATTAACAAAGAGCAAGTACTTCGAGAGTTTAAGCCCTTAGCCGACCCAGATGGGCTGTTGGTAATTGAAGCGGATAAGCTTCGTGGACATACATTGCAACAGTTTCTGGATAAAACTAAACAGACTGATTTTAACCTTCATAATGCCGTGAGTAATGGAATAGACCTCGGTATAACGCTCCTAAAGTATTGTAATGCTGATTTCATAATTAACTCAATGCCGATCGAGCTAGACGGAGTGAGCGTGTGCGCAATGAATAGCCTAAGGGACTTCCATCGAGCAAATTTTTCTTTAATTGAGGGTAAGTTCCAAGGGCTAGCCCCAAGCGTTCAGAAATACAAAAATACCGGAAGACTTCAGCATTGGGAATCTTTCGTCCATCGAGATTGTACTTTACACAGCAGCGTCATGATTGGCGGTCAATGCCGAGTTGGTAAAAACGCTAGTTTGACTTCGGTGGTACTCAATGAAGGAGTTTTTGTAGAAAAAAATGCAATACTTAAGAATGCTATTGTTATGCCAAAAAGTAGTATTCCAACTTATCAAGTAATTGAGAATGCGATCGTTTCCAATAACGTTGCGTATCAAATCTGATGGTAGAGCGAAAGTTAGTTGGCTAAATAGTGTCGAGGTTATATTTATTATTTATCAATTTGAGTTATGATTTGTTTATTGGTATTCACCCTGTGAATACAGGATTTAACGCATATATAGATATAAATGAACCTATCAAAGATTGATTTGAACTTGTTGGTCTACTTTAGCGTGTTGTTGCGTGAGGGGAATGTGACCAAGGCCGCCGAGCATCTTGGTTTGAGCCAGCCTGCAATGAGTAACGGTCTCAGACGCTTGCGTACGGTGTTTAATGATCCACTGTTGGTGCGGACCAGTAATGGGATGATGCCAACAGATAAGGCTAAAGAACTTCAACCATTAGTTCAAAATGTGTTGTCACAGATTGAATTGTTCATGCAGCCGACCATTGAGTTCGATCCCCTAAATAGCAAACGGCTATTTAGAGTAATGGCTAGTGACTATGCAGAAACGACCTTATTGCCCCGCGTACGTACTCGTATGGCCGAAGAGGCGCCTGAAACAGCGCTGGATATATTGACGCCTAGCGACGTGACCTTTCAAGATATTGAGCTTGGGAATGTTGATTTGGTGATCAATCGTTTCGATGAGCTACCACAGTCTCTGCATTTGTCAGTATTATGGTCAGATGGATTTAGTTGCGTAATGCGGGAAGATAACCCGTTGCGCAAGGGGTTTGATTTTCAGAAGTATCTTCAGGCAAACCATGTTTGGGTGAATAAAACGGGTATGGGTGTCGCCACTGGTGTTAACCCTGACGATATTCAAAAGTTAGGATGGGTTGATATCGCATTGGATGAGTTGGGGCATAGGCGTAATATTGCTGTGTATACGCGGCATTATATTTCGGCGATTCAGCTCACTCAGCAACAGGACCTAGTCGCGACGGTTGCGACGCGATCCACCCACTTGGTAAACCATTTTAAAAACCTAGCGATAATCCCCGTACCGTTCGAAATACCCAGCATTGAATTGCATATGGTATGGAGCCCTTTACTGCACCACAACATTGCGCATAAATGGTTTAGGAATGTCATTCGTGATGTGGCAAAGGAAATAGAAGCAGAAGAAGCAGCAAAGTAGCCTGATTTAGGTTAATTTTTTAGATTGATGCTTAATTCTATGCGTGGCTCTTTCCTAAACAATCGTTGTTTAGAAATTGAAATTTATGTTATCGTTTTTCGGCTGATCTATTTTAGGTAGATAAAGCCAGTATGAAATGACCACATACGGATATGTGGGTAAGACAAAGGAGTGTCTAATGGAAAATTCAAATACGATACCTGAACCAGAATCCAATGAGTTAGATAGCGCAAACCCAATGCGTGGTTTGGCTATGATTAATACATGTACCTTGCTAGGTGTGGACGCCTCGCCAGTCGTAGTAGAGGTACACTTAGCAAATGGCCTGCCAGCTTTTTCCACGGTGGGTTTACCCGAAGCGACAGTCAAAGAGAGTAAAGATAGAGTGCGCGGGGCAATACTAAATAGCGGATTTGAGTTCCCAGCGAAAAGAATAACGGTGAACCTTTCCCCCGCGGATCTACCAAAGTCTGGCAGCCGTTTCGATCTACCCATTGCCATCGGTATCTTGGTAGCGAGTGGCCAAGTTCCCACCTCAAAATTGAAGGGCCTAGAGTTAGTTGGCGAGTTGGCATTGGATGGACAGTTGAGAGGAGTGGCGGGAATACTGCCGACTGTCCTGTCGTGTAAAAAGCGAAATCGTGAATTGATTTTGCCTGAGCAAAACCAAACGGAAGCGGCGTTAGTTGATGGCTGGCAATCACTGCGTGCTAAGCATCTACTGGACGTGTGTGGGTATCTGATAGGGCAGGCTGAGTTGGATGGATGCAGCTATGACTCAAGTGCTAGAACTCGCATTGCCTATCCTGATATGTCGGATGTGAAGGGTCAACAACATGCGAAACGAGCATTGGAAGTGTGTGCGAGCGGTGGTCATAGCATTTTAATGTATGGCCCGCCAGGGACGGGTAAGAGTATGCTTGCGTCGAGAATACCCGGCATCTTACCCGATTTATCTAATTTAGAAGCGCTTGAAACAGCTGCGATACAATCTGTTGCTGCCGGAAAGTTCGAACATGCAAGTTGGACCCAGCGGCCGTTTCGGAGCCCACATCATTCGGCTTCCTCAGTGGCATTGGTAGGGGGTGGGTCTAACCCGCGGCCAGGTGAGATATCTCAAGCTCATAACGGAATTCTGTTCCTCGATGAGATAACCGAGTTCTCGCGTTCCGCGTTGGAACAGTTGAGAGAGCCCTTAGAGAGCGGTAGAGTAAATATAGCTCGTGCGTCGATGAGTGTGGAGTATCCGGCTGATTTCCAGCTGGTAGCTGCATGCAACCCTTGCAAGTGTGGTCTTCTGGGAGATGGTACTAATCGTTGTCAATGCTCAGCGTCTAGCATTGAAAATTATCGTGCAAAATTGTCGGGCCCAATGTTGGATCGTATTGATATGCATATTCCTCTGCAAAGAGTCGATGTTAAAACCTTGCAGAGAACGAACAATGATCGTGAGGATTCACAAACCATCAGACAGCGTGTTACTAAAGCGCGGGATACGCAAATTCAGCGCCAGGGGAAATTGAACAGTAAACTTAGCGCAAGTGAGCTTGATGAAATCTGTAGGCTCGACAAGGATCAGCTGAGATTTTTAGAAAACGTGTGTGAAAAACTGCATATGTCAGCACGAGCCTACCACCGGATATTGAAGCTCTCGCGGACAATAGCCGACATGGATGAGGAACAAAATATAAGCAAAACGCATTTAGCTGAAGCAATTGCCTATCGAGGCTTAGATCGAAGTTAAAACTACAGCTTGCCGTGTAAATTCCTTCACCATTTAATTAACTCATGATCTCTGAAATCGCCCGAAAGGCCTGAGTGATGGCGGCATTGGTATTGGCGTCAGCTTGTGCGTCAGAATTGGCAATATGAATGTTTCCAAATGCTTGTCGGCCAATCACCCAAGGTTTGTCGTGTTCTTTCCAATCAGGTTCCCAGAGTAGGTCAGGGCTGTACGCGTAGCCGTGCGGCCAACGATTGACCGTAATAGCACTGACATCTCTTTCAGATTCAAACCCTGTGCTTGAGAGAGCTTGGTTCAATTGCGTGTGTACATGCTTTTCGTAGGTATCAAAAGAAGTGGCTAATACTTTTCTGCGGCCTTCTCTCCATTGG
>CAJQNY010000193.1 GCA_905479805.1 uncultured Arenicella sp. | reverse complement strand
GTGTAAACCGCATCATACTTTAGATCCCATTCGCCTGAAGTACGTGTCCATGGAGACTTCGCTTGGTTATGCGCGATAAGTCCAGGGTAGGCCGCGGCTTCATAATTTCCAATCAACATGCGTTTGAAACCAGATTGGTTTGTGACTGGGTGCGTGAATGAAACCTCTAGGTAATCGATGTAGGTTTCCGTTTCAAATATCGAGCTGCAATTTCCAAAGCCTGACTCGCGTGTCAGCCATAGATCTAATTGCAATTTCATGTTGTACGGCAGTTTAATGGTGCCTGTTTTCTTAGCAGCGCCACCAACGAGAGCAATCGAACCATCCCTTTTGAAACTGAACGACGTGCCATTCCCTCGGTTGTCATCACTGCCAGGACTATTCAAGCCGTAGGCTGTGACTTTGAAATTTAAATGGCAATCGACGTCGGCTTGATTGTGTCTATAACCCAGCGTATAGCTTGCAGTGACTGTTGACTCTTTGGGTGCGCAGCTGTTCTCGTTGATGCGTGGGCCTGAAGTGCCAATCCAGACTCTACTAACCGCACCTTCAGTCTCGAGCATTTCATGGCTCCGGTTTGCGCACTCTGCGTTACCCCAAAAATATCCTGGGAAGTGTACGTTCACTTTCTTTATACATCGATGGTTGGTGAACGCCGCCATCACAAAGCCCGAACCGGTATAGCAATAAGGAGGGGAGTTTGCAGTGTAATCACCACCGTAAGTATTGTGGTGGTCAAAGCGGGTATATAACGGTACGCCACTACCAAGTGTGGAAGCGCCGCGAATATGGCCCATATACCGAAGTGAGAGCGGAGGTTTCAAACCGTCGAAGCCACTGCCATAAAAATCACGAACTTCGTCGTTCTCCCAAGTAATTCCGACGAGATTATCACTAAGCTTCTCAATGTACCCACGTGTTCCTAGCCGGGCAGGGACCATGTCGCTGGTGTTGTCGATTTTCGTCGCCGTACGGCCTGCCTGACCAAATGCGAAGAAATGATAGTTCTCGAATCCGTCAACACCCAGTATGCGATCCGCTTCCAAAGCGACACCGTGTGACCCCTTACTGTGACCATAGATTCGCACGCTTTCGGGGGTGAAGTGTTCTTCTATTACTCTTAGTAGAATTGCGAGAACATCACGTGACTTTCTAACGCCTCGATCATAATTAATGGTGTCGGTTGCATTTGCAGCACTATAGCCAAGTGAAATTGCGCCGCGATCATCTTCTTCATCAATTAATTTGGTGAACTGTTTGGCATTACCTTCTTCTTGATTAGTGCCAGGTACAAACACATCAATTTTGCTCCGACACCCCAAGGGCAATGCGCTTTCAATAAGGCCTTTGACACAACTATCAACGTTTTCTCCATCACAGATGTATGGGAGCTGTGAAACTCCTACAAGGTGATCTAGATCAATGATCTTGTAGCCGTTGGTTTGGCCGCAAGTCTCAGGAATCTCTACTTCAGGCTCCTGCAGTAATATTTGGAAGATGGCGGGCAGCCATGTCTCAGATTGACTGGCTTGTGCGTGGGTAGGTGTATTAACCGAGAGAAACAAAAATATTAGGTACACTAAGGAAAGGGTCTGGGTACCTGCAAGTCGCTTACGACTATATGTTTGGTAAATGAATGCCGAAATAAGTTCTCTGTTTGGACGGTGAGTTACCCTATCAAGAATCATCATATGCTCAGTCGATTAATGTTCATTGAGCATATAATTTATCGCGTAAAACTACTTAAATCAAATATATTTTATTAGTTCCAAGAAGTGGTACTTGGTGAGAAAAAGCAGCTCCAAAAGTGGAAATATTAGTAATACTTAGTGGGGATTTTGAATGTGTGCCACAGTACGTCCATTTTAGGGTTAGAATTTAAGACCAGGTCTAGCAACAGGCTATTCAAATAAATGCATTTAACAAGCTGAAGAAGAACCATATGAATATGATGAGACGTATAGCTCGGTTATTGATTATTAGCCTAGTGAGTTTTTACTCATTAGCCATATTTGCACATAGTGAAAAACGCTCGGAAGAGGGTGCGGCGGCAATTTATTTGGGAAATGAAGCCGTTCTCATCTCAACGCCAGTGGGCAAGGTTTTATTTGATCCGTTCTTTCACAATGACTATGGCTCTTACCAATTTGTGCCAAAGGGAATGCGTGAGTCAATTTTTGCGGGAAAGGCGCCTTATGACGATATAACGGCAATTGTAATAAGTCATGCTCATGGAGATCATTTTTCAGCGGAAGATACCTTGGCTTATTTACAAAAACACAAAGCTACTATGCTAGTTGCACCAAAGCAGGCTATTGTGCTCGTAGAAGCTCTAGATGAAAGTGGTGCCGTTGCATCACAATTCGTTCCTGTGGAGTTATCCGTAGGTGACAAGCCGGCTAAGCAAAGCTTAAAAGCGATTGAAATTGAGAGTGTGCGAATTCCGCATGCCGGTTGGCCCAATAGAAAAGAAATCGCAAATCTTGTTCACAGAGTAAGTTTTGGCGAAAGCCTTAGCGTTATTCACATGGGTGATGCCGACCCGAATGATATTCATTTCAAGCCTCATAAGGAACATTGGGAAAGTAAAAAAAACAATATGGCATTCCCTCCATATTGGTTTTATACCAGCACGCAGGGCGGCATGATCTTAGATCAGAGAATTAAAGCGCTGAAAACGATTGGAGTGCATGTTCCTATTGACGTGCCAGCCGACCTCAAGAACCACGGCGGAGACTATTTTTCCAAACCAGGCGAGCAGCGAGAGATCACAAAATCCGGCTTGGGTGAGTGAACCTAAGATGGTTTTGCGGTTAACGATAATTTGTGACGCTAGGAACTCAGGCTTGAATGCCGGAGTTTGGTGCTGTTCGCCTTGCTTGCTTTCATGGGAATGGTTGTAACGGTGGAGATTGCCCTCACAATTTTGCGGATAGCAGCAGGAACGCAGTTATTGGTTCTGGCCTATCTGATAGGGACTTCTGCCAACCCCATTAGGGTGCGTATTTTAGGTGCGATTGTGTTCTTTGGCTTCTCCTGGGGCATGGTGGCACCCGTCGTGAATTCAGATTTAGCGCCGACTTTCGGGTCACTGTACATGTACCCCACCGAGTGGATTGTGCCGGCACTGCTAATATTTGTATGCGCTTTGTTTGAAGATGAATTTCCGACCCCGTTGTGGGCAAAGTTAGGCGTCGTAATTGATATACCGGTCTCGTTCTTGTTCTATACGAACCTTTTTGGGTTTGCCAATTATACTTACGCCGAACCGATCACCGCAGGCCTAAAACTGTGTTTAGTGTTTGGGGCAATTTACATTACTTTGCGTGGACACAAGGACGACTTAATTTTACAGCGCGCGCACCTGCGATTGTTTCTTGTGGGCAGTATTGCCTTGATCGCGCTGCCAGTACTGTTGTTGCAAATGTCATCATTGCCGTCCATTACGGTTTCGGTTTACTTATCTCTGTCATGTGTCATTTTTTTGAATACATCGATCGCCTTGATCGCCTTTGTCAAAGTAAATCCTGGCTTTGAACTTGCCAAAATACCCGCCGTAACAGCGCAGACCTCAATGGACAATGATATAGCATACTTACTGGATCGCACCACGAATGAACGGCTTTATGCTGACCACAACCTAAGGCTGAAAAGCTTGGCTGACCAGATCGGCTGGAGCGAGAGCAAGTTGCGCAATAAGGTAAACCAAGAGCTGGGGTATCGAAACTTCAATCAGTTTGTCAATCATTTTAGATTGGACGAGGCGGGTGTGGCCTTATTGGAACAAACAGACAAGGCCGTGCTCGCTATTGCGTTGGATGCTGGGTTTCGGTCTATCTCCTCATTCAACTCGGCGTTCCAGTCTTACTTTGAGATGAGCCCTACTAAGTATCGGGAAGCAAATAGAAAGCAATAAGCCAGAATTAGACGGCCCTCACCCGAACAGTAAGGTGACCTGACTACTATTTGCCATTCCGCCGTTGAACCCTTACTTACCACCGACAGCAGCTTTGAGTTAAACAGTGTTTTCCTGGTGAAAATAGGCAGTTTGTTGCTTATTACATTCATTGAAAACTAACTTTCCATGATTCCGGCAGTAAAACCTAGAATTAAGGCAATAAAACTTAGAATTAAGGCAGACCCACACCGAGTCCATACGATAGGCTTTTAAACCTAATAGAAGCGGGCTCATACAGGAACGGTATTGGCAATCGATTGTAGCTCGCCTCGACAATATGTTTGGCAACTGGGCCCTAGTACGCCTAGATGCATTCTACCAAAGTCGCTAACTTTGGATAGGCTCATACGTTTTACTTGACCGGCTCCCAACCCCCGGTCCAACTGGGCTAACCCTCCGGTGTATTATGATCCTATAAGAACGACCACTTAGCGCACAATGCATTGTGCGCTAAGTGGCACCTTGTTTTTGTATATAAAAAAACTAAAAGCCTCTCATTATTGCGCTTAATTTATAAAAAATTGGAAAGGGTGATTTTTACGGCTCAGCCGGTGTTAGCCCCTTTGGTTGATAAACCGGTTCAAAAGAAGGTTACCATCCCTAAGGCCTTTCTGCTGTTTTAATCTTCAAGTCGCAGCTTGAGCAAGCAAATAGCGAGCAATAAAGTTGCTGCAACACCGGTCGCACCCGATGGGATAGATTCAATTCGTCCAAACATCATCACGATGGCATTGGTGACAATCGCCGCAAGGCCGACAAAGAGTGTGAGATTTCCAATTGCCTTTGATCCCATCTGCGAGATTGCCTTACCAAACACTACCGCAGAGAGTCCCAGTAGAATCTTTGCTGCGTTGTAGATGAAGAAGGATAAAGCAACGACTGATCCTGCTGCCGGTGCGAGTGCCTCAACGCCTTGCGCGGCTTCTCGAAACGGCCCAAATTGTGTGAGGCCAATTCCTACCTGAACGATGTTGAGTAATGCGCTCGCAAAGATTGCTGAAAAACCTAGGGCGTAACTCTTTGCTTGTACCAAGGCCGAACCGGCAAGAGCACAAAGAAGAACAAATACCAAGCCCTCGAGCCCCCAAAGCCAATGACGCGGCACGTCGCTTGCTGCTACGTACAGCGCCGTATAAATAGCTTGCGTAATTACGGTTAGGATGAGCAGGGCCGCAATCATCTGAATGTTTTGTTTTTGTGTAAATTCCATGATGATATCTCTGAGTGTTTTTGTCTCGGCAAGCGCTGAGAGCCGTTGTTTAATGTCGAATTGCTCAAATGATACAGTAAATGATGTGCAATGAATTTGATGACATCGACGTTCCTATTGATAAATTCACTATAGAGAGACCGGACGGAGGCATAAATCCTTTTAACAAATGTAAGAAAGGCGATTAAGAAAGGGATTGAACCTAACATACGGCCCTGGAATTTTAAATTTGTTTATTTGCATAGATGTTAGTACGCTCTCAAGTGACGATTCGTGAAGAAAAGTTGATCTCCTCCAAGATCAGCGACACCAATAGACAGTTGAGGAAAATATAATGAGCATCGAACTACCCAAATTACCGTGGGCCGCCGACGCATTGGCGCCCCACATTTCTGAAGAAACCATCAGTTA
>CAJQNY010000192.1 GCA_905479805.1 uncultured Arenicella sp. | reverse complement strand
ACACCATGTGCCGGGTTCACGAATTTATCGATGGTCCACATAATTAACACTAAGGCAACGGATATTCGTAAAAAGAAAAGACAGTTGGCGAGTTTGTTGTTCATTGGTATTAGCCTCATTTGAAATTTTTATTTTATTAGTTTAACCATTGACCGTTATATCTGCCGATCTATTTCAGACCTTCTACGCTTGTGCAAGGGCGATGAGCAGAGCGATGGACTTATCAAAGCAGTTTTGGGCAATCTAATCGATTTATTTATGACGCTTGTGATTCTAAATTAGTCATTCAAGCATTTCTTATGGAAAGGTGCGTGCTCAAAAAACTGAAAGAAATCAGCATCCCTAACGGTCAATTGATAAACTAACAAATACGCTCTTCAAATGAGGCCAATCTAAATGAACAACAAACTCGCGAACTGTCTTTTCTTCTTAAGAATATCAATCGCCCTAGTACTGATTATGTGGACCATCGATAAGTTCGTGAATCCTGCGCATGGGGTAGGTGTTTATGAAAAATTTTATTTCATAGGCGGCTTAGCAGAACAAATCATAGTCGGCATCGGCATTGCTGAATTAATACTAATCGCGCTATTCCTAATTGGAAGATTTAAAAACATCACTTACTTAGTTGTATTGGTGATCCACGCCGTATCAACCGTTACGCCTTTTGCGGTATATCTAGACCCCTTCAAAGGCGCTGGACTATTGTTCTTTGCCGCTTGGCCAATGTTAGCTGCTTGTTACATGCTCTACGTGTTTCGTCATGAAGACACCAAGTTCAATTTGTAAATTTGAACGGCCGATACAAAACTCGTGATTTGCCACCAAAAAACGTTGAATTAAATACCGAGAACACTCTATAATCGCGCCACGCGAAAGCGCAGACCTATGTTAAGCCGGGATGGCGGAACTGGTAGACGCGCCGGATTCAAAATCCGGTTCCTTCGGGAGTGTCGGTTCGATTCCGACTCTCGGTACCATAGGTAAAAGAAAAGCCCCTTAATTGGGGCTTTTTTATGTCTGTAAGTTATATACCTAAAATCAATAAATCACTCAAGGCAGCTGCAATAATCTCGTGAAGGCATTCTAATTCGGGCACTCACTAATTCAGCATCACCATTCATCGAATAACGATGCTCTAGCTGAACCGACTCTGCATCAGCTCGCGACCAAACCTCCTCATACTTCGATAGATTAATATTCCCCGCTTTGTCCTGAGTTCTCACATTCACAATATACTTGCCATTGGACGGCCCGCATTGATTGTTTTCAACAATTGTCTCGACCTCTACAAAATCACCCATCTGCGAATAAGAAGATGCTACTTCTACTTCACATAGACTAGTTCCTGTGCGAAACCTAGTATTGCCAACCATCGGCGGCAATGGCTTATTAGTTTTGAAAATCAAATCTTTTTTGTTCTCTTGCTCAGCCTGCTCCTGCTTCTTAGTAAGATCTATTCGTCCATTTAGCAAATGTTGAGCAGACACGTATGATGGTATGAACACCACAAACAAAAGAACCGCCATTTTTAGGGTCACTGACATAGCACCTCCAGTCAATTACTAATTGATTTTTAACTTCAGCCCTTTAAGCTTGCCACCTAATTTGTCACTCAGCTTATCTTTCACTTGGGTTTGAATTTTTTCGTTAACGACTTCCTTGGCCTTTAGTATTGCGGCTGCTTTAAGCGCTGTGGCTATTTGCTCAGTGGCATACCCTTTCACCTGATCACTGACATGAGTCACCAGAGCATTGGTTATTTCCTCAGAAATTTCATCCACGGTTCCGGTCAAATCACTCATCACGAAATCATCCATCACGAATGAGGTTTGGCCGAGCTTGTCCGAACTGAGATTCACTTTCGCTTTACGCAATTGCAGTGATTGAATGGTGATTTCCGTATCATCCTCTTCTGCACCTACCTCATCTTCTGAATCAGGCATCCCGTCCAATAAATCTTGGAAATTACTCTGCAACCCTACTAATTCTGCATTAATAATCGGATCCTGAATCAACACCTGTGTTACCACCTGAGATTCATAATCTACCTCAGCTGAAAAAGAGTCAATACGTAAAGCATTCGCCCCTTTATATCCCACAGGGTTAGCCACCGTAAGCCCGCTTATTATAGCCGTTCCATCTTTGAGGTTAGTTTTAACCTCAGTTACGTCAACCTTAGTCCCAACTGCAGCCGTCCCTTCAAGCCTGATAGTATCAGCGATATAGGCATCCATATTACCCGCGACAAAAATGGCAGCCAAAGTAGCAATCAACGCGACGAACAACAACCCGATTAATATTTTTTTCATGTTTTCCCCATTCTACAAAACTAGATATTTGTTTAATAACAGTCTAAATTTATCACCTCAAGCGCTGCCTTTAAAGACCCTTTAAGGTGAAATGGGGATGCTAACGAAGCTACCAATCGACCTTAGGTCTAAAGCCGGAAGTGATGGGGTAACGTCGATCTCTGCCAAATGCTTTTTTGGTAATCCTCACTCCAGGAGCCGACTGACGTCGTTTATATTCATTCCGGTCCACCATACGAATCACCTGAGAAACATACTTTTCATCAAACCCTTTTTCCACAATATCTTTAGGCGCGTAATCCTGTTCAATATAAAGTTCTAATATAGGGTCGAGTATCTCGTAAGGAGGCAAGCTATCCGAATCTATTTGATCCGGCCGTAACTCCGCTGATGGCTCTCGAGTGATGACTCTTTCTGGAATAACCTGTGAAATTGTATTGCGGTATTTTGCTAGCTCGTAAACCAACACCTTCGGCACGTCCTTAATCGCGTTATAGCCACCCACCATATCCCCATAGAGAGTGGCATAACCCACTGACATTTCGCTTTTATTACCCGTTGTTAGAACCATTCGGCCTGTTTTATTAGAATAAGCCATCAAAATCAGTCCCCGACACCGGGCTTGGATATTTTCTTCAGTAGTATCTTGCTCTCTACCTTCAAATACAGGCGCCAGTTGCTGTACAAAAGCATCGTACATCGGCTCTATCGAAATAACATGATAATTAATATCCAAGGCTTCGGCCTCTGCATGAGCATCATGCTTACTAATATCAGAGGTATAACGGAACGGCATCATAATGACATCCACATTCTCTTTACCTAAAGCATCCACCGCAATCGTTGTGGTAAGCGCTGAGTCGATCCCACCGGACAGCCCAATAACCACGCCCGAAAAACCATTCTTCTGCACGTAGTCACGTACTCCCAACACAAGAGCGTTGTATACATTTTCGTGGAAGCTAGTCTCAGACACCATTTCGGAGCCTTTCAAAACGACTCCAGTATCATCACCTAATAGCTCGACCACGCTAAGCCCTTCTTCAAAGCTGGCCATTTGATGAACCACCTCACCTTCTCTATCAGTTACAAAGGAAGCCCCGTCAAACACCAACTCATCTTGCCCACCGATTTGGTTAACATAAACGACCGGTGTTTGAACCTCTTTGGCTTTCGCACAGACCACGTCTCGTCGTTCGGGTATCTTATTCGTGTGATACGGCGAGCCATTGATATTAATAATGACTTCGGCACCCTCAGCGACAGCCGCTTCGACTGGACCTACATGCCAAATATCTTCACAAACAGTGAGCCCGAGCAATCGATCTTTATATTCGATGACACAGGGTGTCTCGCCGGGCAAAAAGTATCTTTTTTCATCGAATACGCTGTAATTTGGCAATTTCATCTTTTTGTATTCATGGGTAATCACACCCTGCTGAATCAATGCGCCAATATTAAACGAACCCTCTTCGGTCTTTTTGGGGTAACCAATAATTAAGTCGATGTCTTTTACCGACTCACACAATCGCGTTAGCTGCTGCTCAATGCGCGCATAAAAGCCCGGCCTGAGTAACAGGTCTTCAGGCGGATAACCCGTCAACACTAGCTCTGAACACACCATCAAATCGCAATCAAGTTCTGATTTTGCTTTATTCGCAAAGTCAATAATACGATCAACATTATCTTCTACGGCGCCAACTACAACATTGATTTGGGCTAAGGCAATTCTAATTTCGCTGCTCATAAGGTATCGTCTGTGTCCTTGCGCATTCTCGCACTTTGGTAATCGAAGTTGATCCCATAAACTGGGGATACGAATCAAAACATTCAAACAATAATTATATAGCCTAACGCCGCACATGCATATTGTTGTACACAAGCAAATCGCTGACATTGATCCTGCTCAATGGAATTCAATGCTGACAAGCAATAATCCATTCATGCGCCACGAGTTCCTACACGGTTTGGAAAAATGCGCTTGTGTATCACCAGAAAATGGTTGGCAAGCCACGCACATTGCAGCCTACGATGACGTCTCACTAGCACAACTGATCGGTGTAATGCCTTGTTACATCAAAGGTCATTCTTATGGCGAATATATTTTCGATTGGAATTGGGCTGACGCACATCATCGGCATGGCCTGAACTATTATCCTAAATTATCCAACGCCATCCCGTTTACCCCTGCAAGCGGAGAACGTTGGCTGACCAAAGCCGATGGCAACTCACAAAAAATTGGTTCTGAGCTTTTACAAGCCGCACTCAAACTCGTTGAAGAAGAAGGGTTATCTAGCTTTCATAGCCTATTTATACGGAGCGAAGACTGTCTTTTATTAGAACAACAAGGTTTGTCTATCCGCCATAGCACTCAATTTCATTGGCTCAATCAAGACTATAGAGATTTCGAGCATTTCCTATCTGGTATGAGCTCAAAGAAACGTAAAAACATAAAGCGCGAGCGGCGGCGTATTCAAGAATCGGAAATTGATTATGAATGGCTAACGGGTGAGCAGCTCAATCAAGAATCCGCTGATACAATGTATCGATTCTATGCTCGAACAATCAGTCAGTACGGAGCCCAGTCGTATTTAAACAAGGCATTTTATCATTACTTAATTGAATCATTTGCCGATCAGACTTTATTTCTTTTCGCCAAATATAAGGAGCAGGTCATCGCCGGTGGCCTTTATTTTAAGAGTAATGACACCTTGTTTGGGCGATATTGGGGGGCACTCGATAATTTCCATAGCGTGCATTTTGAAACCTGTTATTACCAAGCGATCGATTGGTGTATTCGCAATGGCTACCAAAAATTCGAAGCCGGGGCCCAAGGAGAACACAAGCTTGCGCGTGGTTTAGAGCCCAGCGACACTTATTCGGCACATTGGATTCAAGATTCTCAATTTAGAGACGCGATTGACGGCTTCTTGAAACAGGAAGAAAATCATATAGATCGATATAAGGAAGCAATGCAACAGCACTCGCCCTACAAAACCGAGCTATAAACAGCATTGTTACCGAAACTAAATCAACTTAATTTCTTCTCTGACCACGATGGTTAAATTTCCTGCACTAGAAAACGCTAACGAAGACGGCTTGCTTGCAATGGGGGGTGACCTATCAGTTGAAACCTTAGTCTCTGCGTATTCACAGGGCATCTTCCCTTGGTTCAATGAAGACCAACCCATCCTATGGTGGTCACCTGATCCGCGACTGGTGCTTTTCCCAAAACAATTTAAGACCTCGCGTAGTTTGAAAAAGACGTTACGACGGAGTGGTTTTAACATCACCTCAAACCTCGCATTTGAAAGAGTCATTGATGGTTGCGCATTAAGAGGTTTGAATAATCAATTAGCCAAACCAGCCGAAACCTGGATCAGTTGCGAAATGAAGAAAGCCTATGTCGAATTGTTTCACTCAGGGTTTGCGCATTCCGTTGAGGTTTGGGATCAAGGCAATCTGGTCGGCGGATTGTATGGCTTAGCCCTAGGCCGTGTTTTTTTTGGTGAAAGCATGTTCAGCGATGCGCAAGACTCATCAAAGGCAGCCTTGATGGCGCTTTGCCAGGAACTAACGGAACGCGGCTTCACGGCAATAGACTGTCAAGTCGCAAGCGACCATCTATTCAGCTTAGGAGCACAAGAGATACCTCGAGATCAGTTTACCGACCTACTTGCTGACATCGATATAGATAAGCCACTTAAGGGTTTTTCCATAAATATTTCAAGCAATGATTTGCTGGCGCGCCAAAACTTGTTATAAATAGCGTATGAGTACCGCGCAGAACCCAATTAAGCTTTATGAGACTGTTGTTGATGAATGTCCTTATCTGGACGATCAACAAAGCGCTTCCATTTTAGTTGACCCAGAACACAAGGTTGACCCAAACCTCTTCAGCCTATTGTCGCGCTCCGGATTCAGACGTAGTGGTGAAATGCTCTACTCACCTAAGTGTCCGAACTGCAATGCTTGCGTATCAGTGAGAATACCAGTGGTCGATTTCACCGCATCGAAAGGCCAAAAGCGGGTATGGCGAAAGAACTTGGATTTAAAAGTAACAATTGAAGAGGTTGGCTTTAAACAAGAACACTTTGACATGTACCTACGGTACCAGCTCGCAAGACACCCTGAGAGCAGTATGTGCGATGAAGACCCTCAGAAATACATTAGCTTCATCAACTCCAAATTTTCGCGTTCAAAATTTTTGTGCATTTACCTAGAAAAAGAGCTAATCGGCATTAGCGTCATTGATCAATTCGATGGTGGTGTTTCTGCTGTCTACACTTTCTTTGAACCAGAATACAGCAAGCGAAGTCTTGGCACCTTCGCCATTCTCTATTTGATCAAGTTATGTCGGGTGAAACGTATCCCATATGTCTACCTAGGTTACTGGATCAAACAATCTCAAAAAATGAATTACAAGATCAAATACCAACCGTTAGAAGGCTATATAGATAGACAATGGATAAGCCTAAAGGCACCGTCATGAATGCTTTATGCAACGCACATGCCCATTTAAGTAATTGTCTTCTTTAAAATGGGAGCAGCCCTCCTGACTATCTGTCCATCAACCTCTTGATTTCTCTGTGAAAGGCTTTATTTATTAAGCAAGTTGGGGCATCATGTCCTCGATTTTCAACTAGCAAAGTAAGACATGGAGCCAATTCATGTTTTCAATACAACGAGAAGGTAATTAGTGTCCAAAGAAGACCAAATTGAAATGGAAGGAACGGTAATAGACGCCCTTCCCAATACAGAGTTCAAAGTAGAGCTCGAAAACGGGCACGTCGTGCACGCACATATTTCAGGCAAGATGCGTAAAAACTACATCCGTATTTTGCGGGGTGATCGCGTAACCTGTGAACTCACTCCCTATGATTTAACCAAGGGGCGGATTACCTACCGAAACCGCACCTAGTACTTACTTATTAGTACTTAATCGAGGCAGAGTTAGTCGCTATACACCTCTCTGCCTAATTCTTGGAATAAGCTCAAAATGACTCAGGGAATGAGGCAAAATCAAAGCTCGCAATAAACGCTGGATATATAGACAGTAATTTGTTAGGCTGTATAAATGAACAGCATAGAGACTAAGCCGTTAACTAAACGGCAACAAGAGATATTCGATTTCATCCTAGAGTGTATGGCCACAAACGGTGCGCCTCCCACTCGGGTAGAGATAGCCGATAATTTTGGCTTTCGCTCCCCAAATGCCGCTGAAGATCACCTTAAAGCGTTGGATAAAAAAGGGCATATTGAACTTAGGTCTGGGACGTCCAGAGGAATATTCATCACAGAAGCAGCAAGGTTAGGCTCACAAGTTGAGCAAGATCCTGGCGACCTAAAAAGACAACAATTGAAAGAAAGCGCCGCTTTTTTAAATATAGAAGATGTTGCCGTTATCGGTGACGTCGCCGCTGGCGCGCCTATATTTGCTGACCAAAATGTTCAACAATATTTAAGTGTTGACCAAACTCTTTTTGCCGATCGCGCCGACTTCTTGTTGAAAGTAAAAGGTGACAGCATGATCAATGTTGGAATTTTTGAGCGCGACCTACTCGCCATTAGGAAAACACAAACTGCTCGTGATAATGAGATTATCGTCGCTCGCATTGGTGATGACGTGACAGTCAAACGTTATCAACGCCATGGCTCTTCAGTATCACTTATCGCTGAAAATGATGACTACTTACCGATCGAGGTTGATTTGCAAACAGAAACGTTCGCTATTGAAGGCATCGTGGTTGGCCTGATCCGACAAGGCTTTTAAGGCAATCGCTAAGAATACCGGCTAATAATACCGGCTAATAAAGCCGACTAATAAAACCGACTATGAATACCTGCCGGGAAAACTGATTCTACAGGCTAATTCAAGCCTGACAATGCAACTTCGAAGACAGCCTTAACCGACTGTTTTAATTTATTTTTTTTCTATCAATTGGCTTTGGAGGTAATGGAACCGCCTCC
>CAJQNY010000191.1 GCA_905479805.1 uncultured Arenicella sp. | reverse complement strand
ACGACACCTTGAGCGAAAAAACGCTGTAGCTCTAACCAAGAAATCTTCGCTGTCTCGCTAATAAGTTTTTCGACTACTTCGGTGTTTTTAGTTGTTTCACTCACTTTATTGATCCCTATATTAAGAGACCTCAGCATAACTCGGAGAGCAAATAAAAATGCCTAAAATCACCCCACTTTTCGTTGGGAAACTTCTCAATAGCTAGCTATTAAGTGCGTTTCCCGCCTCAATTGGAATGATTTTAGTCTATTTTTCTTAAGCTCCCCACTTATGCTGAGGTCTCTATTAAAGCATTGCGTTCACGCACTGGTGCTATATGGTCAAAAGAAAAAGCCCTATTGGTAAACCAATAGGGCTTTCTCAAAACATCATCCAACGCGGCTAGTGCGAACGTTATTTAACGTTACTTGTTAAAGAGCACTCGCAATACGCGTTTACAACAAATTAATTATTTGCTGCTTCTTTAGCATCGTCAACCGCGTCAGTGGCGGCATCTGCAGCTGAATCAGTTGCAGCATCTACAGCATCACCCGCACCGTCAGCCATATCGGCCGCTTTATCCATCACCGCTTCACCGGCATCGCTAGCCATATCCGCTGCGCCTTCGGCCATATCGCCCGCTTTATCCATCGCTGCTGAGCCTGCGTCACTTGCTGCGTCTACTGCTGCAGAAGCACCATCAGCGACCGCTTCACCAGCATCACTTGCCATATCCGCCGCGCCTTCAGCCATATCACCAGCAGCATCAGCCGCTGCAGACGCGCCATCAGCTACCGCATCTGCTGCCGTATCAACCGCATTAGCGGTTGCTTCAACTGCATCTGACGCAGCTTCTTTGGTCGCATCAATGGCATTGCCTATAGCAGACTCGTTGTTATCATTTCCACATGCTGCAACTGTTAGTAATGCAGCTAGCGCCACAGCGCTCTTATTAATTAATTTCATACAATATTCTCCTAACCTTAAAAATGGGCTTAATCAGACTAATTCGTTGCCGTAATATTTTATATTTAAAAAGAGGGATCGTTGAATACGGCTCTTCTAGTAACGAACCCTCAGCGCCGCAGTATACATAATACAGTTCGCTTAACAAATCTTTAAAAGATCAATATTTTACACACAGGTGTCTACTTTCTATATCGCCGCCGATACTTATAACCCCCTTTCTGTGAGCTTTTAGACTTCTTCCGACGTCGATAAGCGAGTAAGGCAAATGCAACAATAGCCACGACAATCAGGGTTGTTGAAGACATATGCCATGTAGAACGCCAGATCGCACTATGCAAAATTGTCTCTAAAGCTTGATCAATTAAAGCGTCCATCAGCCAATTATCTCACAAATCCAGCAATTCAGCGGTTAACTTTTGTTTCTTATTCGATTCGACTGATCAACCTTTCAGCAATGCTGAAACGTGCTGAGATTTGTCGCATAATGCGCACATCATTAATTGCTTACTGCTCGTCCATGAATCCACAAAATCCAGGCCTAATCCTTGCCTCTTCCTCGCCTTTTCGTAAAATGCTGCTAGAGCGTTTAATGGTCCCATTTGAAACCTGCAACCCGGATATTGACGAATCAGCTCATGACAATGAGACGCCGATTGAATTGGTTGAACGCTTAGCCATCGAAAAAGCTCAAGTAATCGCTTCATCTCGAACTAAAGCTTTAGTCATTGGTTCTGACCAAGTCGCCTTGCATGGCACAGAAATCGTTGGGAAACCGCACACCCACCAAAGAGCAGTGGAACAATTGCGCATGGCTTCAGGAAAAACAATTGATCTGTACACTGGCTTAGCGTTAATCAATACTGAGACTCTGCAAGTTCAATCTGAAGTCATTTCGTTTCGAGTGCATTATAAAAAGTTAAGCGAGGAAGTGATCGAAGCCTACTTACGAAAAGAACAGCCCTATCAATGTGCGGGCAGTCTGAGATCAGAAGGCCTGGGGATAGCCTTACTCGAAAAATTTGAAGGTGATGATCCCAATGCACTGATAGGCCTGCCCCTCATTAGATTAGTAGCGATGTTAGAAAAAGAAAACTTCAGACTCTTCGCTTAACAAATACAGATTCTTATCAATATAGCGCAGGGCCGAGTGAAATGAATATGGCTTTAGCGAAAGAACAACTCCTTTTGTAATAACCACTCCGCTATCAGCCTTTCTTTAAGATAAGCAACACCTGCCACACCAGAGAACGCTAGACCTTTATAGACAAGCAAGTAAGGAACCATCAATAGCAAAGAAAGTAATGGGATGCACCGCAGCTTATCCGCCAATGATAATTCTCCAAAATTAGCCGCTTTAAGCTTTTGCTTTTCTTGCTTGGCATATTTAACTTGCGAATCAAACCAACGCGCATGGCTTTTTCGATCATCGTGGATTATTTTTTCGTTTAAGCCACCTACCAAACCGTCAACCTTAATGCGATGCGCATGCCCATCTTGAACATACCTAGCTGAGTTGCCTCGATATAAAACTGTTCGCGGAGGATATAAGGAACCGCGAAGCACCCTCCCCTGCATCGCGTATAGAAAGCCGACGGAGTAGCCGAAGCAATCGTCAGTCGTTGATTCTGAATTTAGGACGCGAAATTCATCAACCAGTTCAGGGGTAACAATGTAGTCCGCATCCAATGACAACACCCATGGTGAATCTACCCAATTTACCAGTGCGTGATTGCATTGATTTGCGAAGTTATCAAATTCACGCTGTTTCAGCTCAACATTCGGTATCGCTTGACAATATTCAACGGTCCCATCATCACTAAAACTATCGACAACCAGAATTTTTTTGGCCCACGACAATGCCTTAATACTGCGCTCTATATTGGCAATTTCATTGTAGGTCAGAATGAGTGGCGTGATTTGATCCAGCATAATTTAGGTTCACGCCAATTCTTTTAGAGCCCACTGGTGAGCGCTTGCAATGATCGTTGCTAGGTCGGAATGTTTTGGCTGCCAGCCTAGTTGCTGACTAATCACCCGACTATCTGCGACCAATTCTGGCGCATCACCCTCTCGCTTGGGGTTAGCATTTATTCGAATTTTGGTAGAAAGTTGTTTTTCGATTTCGGCAATTACCTGCAGGACTGAATATCCTACACCCGAGCCTAAGTTATAAGCCACACACGGTTGCGCATTTTTCGACTCTTGCAAAATAGCTTGCAAGCAAAGCACATGAGCCTCAGCCAGGTCAGCGACGTGGATAAAATCCCTGATGCAACTACCGTCAGCCGTCGAGTAATCATCACCATTGAGGTCAAAAGTCCCATCATCCTGCATCGCTGCATTAATGGCGTTAGGAATCAAATGAGTTTCAGGTCGGTGCCTTTCGCCAACTTCTAAATCCAAATCAGCTCCAGCGACATTGAAATACCTTAATAAGGTTGCAGACATACCATAGGCTGCACAATAGTCTGAAATAATTTTTTCGACCATCAATTTCGATTGGCCATAAGGACTGATCGGTGCTTGAACGTGATCAATTGGCGTTGGTGTGATTTCAGGGATTCCGTAGGTTGCACAACTACTCGAAAATATTAGTTTTTCGCAAGCGAACTCACGCATCACTCGCAGTAAGTTAAGCGAGCCCACCACATTATTTAGATAATAGTCTTCTGGCTTTATGACCGATTCGCCAACATAAGCTTTAGCAGCGAAATGAATGACGGCCACGGGCTCATGCTCTTCGAAAGCGGATCGCAAATCACTCTCAGATCGTAAATCACCGATAAACAAAGGCCCCCATTTAGCGAATTCCTCGTGACCCGTCGATAGGTTATCGAATGTGACTGGTGTAAACCCACTGCTCTTTAACTGTTTGCAGGCGTGACTTCCCACATAACCAGCGCCACCTGTTACCAAAATTTTGTTCATCTATTATTTAGGCCTAAGCTGGATTTTTATCAGTGTGAAATCGGATGAGTGTGTCGACTACTGAATGTTTAAGCTGCCACCGACAACATTGGCGATACCACGCCCAACAGACACTCCGAATTCACGACTGAATTGTTCAAAAAAACTAGGCAAAACCGTGTAGTTAACAATATTCTCTGCTCCAATTACATCACGTGCAACCGTATCTAAACTACCGTATTCGTCAACTAAACCCAATTGCTTAGCCTCTTCGCCCGACCAAAACAAACCTGAATAAATATCAGGCGCGTCCGCTATCCGGTCACCACGGCCTAATTTAACTGCTTCAATAAAATGCTGATGGACTTGATCCAACATTTTTACCGCGTGTGCTTTTTGAGCGGGCTTCACTGGTAGAAACGGATCAAGAATAGCCTTGTTCTCACCAGCGGTTAATGATCGACGTTCAACGCCATATTTCTTCATTGCGTCGACAAATCCAAAACCGTCCATGCGCACGCCTATTGAACCAACAATACTTGATCGATTGGCATAAATATTATCAGCTGCTACTGCGACAAAATATCCACCCGATGCAGCCATGTCAGAGACAACCGCGTGCATCGGCTTATCTGGGTATAAAGCTCGCAAACGATTTATCTCGGAGTTAATTTCTGCACTTTGTACCGGAGTTCCACCCGGACTGTTAATTCTGATAACCACGCCCTTTGAAAACTTTGATTCGAAGGCATTGCGAAGACTTTCATTTATCTGGTCCGAAGTCACACCGACTTCACTACCAATCACTCCGTTTAGCTCAACCAACG
>CAJQNY010000190.1 GCA_905479805.1 uncultured Arenicella sp. | reverse complement strand
AGTTTTCGCTGAATGGTTTGCGGGGGCATAATTATTAATCAGATCAAGGTTATCTTCGTCCATGGCCAGAATGTAATCGAAGTCATTGTAATCACTTTCAGAAATTTTGCGTGCGCGAATATATTCCATATCGATGCCCTGCTCTGCCGCCGTCAGCCGCGACCGAGAATCTGATTGCTCGCCTACGTGATAAGCATGAGTTCCCGCTGAGTCGATCGACAGCACATCATTGAGCCCTCGACTATCGAGCTTATTCTGCATCACAGCATGCGCTGTGGGCGAACGACAAATATTCCCCATACAAACGAAAAGTACTTTTTTCATTATCGCTTACTTCGCTCCGTCGTTTTGAATCAGCAGCCGTACCCGCTCCAAATCTTCTTGAGTATCAACGCCTATACCAGCTTCGTAATCAATTGTTCTAACCATAATTATTTCACCGTTATCCATCACACGTAATTGCTCTAGACTTTCGGTTACCTCTAACTTACTCGGCACCAATTCGGCGTAACGCTTTAAAAACTTAGCAGTGTAAGCATAAATACCGATATGGTGCCAAGCATCGACTTCAGCCATATCCGTATTGCGTGGATAGGGAATCGCCGCACGAGAGAAATACATCGCCCTTCCCTGTTGATCCATAATCACCTTTACCATATTGGGATTGGTAAAATCATCTAGGTTAGAAATTTTCTGCGCCGCTGTGGCCATCACTGCGCCTTCATCAATACGCAAAGTATCAGCCACTTCATTAATTAAACGTGGCGGAATCAAGGGCTCATCACCTTGCACATTAACAATGATTTCTTCATCCAAGATGGCCAATGTTTTTACTACTTCAGCCAACCTATCACTACCAGATAAATGATCGGGGCTCGTTAAACAAACCTCACAGTCATAAGCGCTGAGTGCTTCAACTATTTGCTGGTCGTCTGTGGCAACGATGATGCGTGAAGCCTCGGATTGATTCGCCCGTTCGACCACATGCCCAATCAATGGCATCCCAGCAATATCAGCTAAGGGTTTACCCGGCAATCGAGTTGACCCAATTCTTGCCGGAATGACCACGATAAAGCTCATTCTGGTTCTACCAGCCGCGCTTCTTCTTCAAGTAGAACAGGGATCCCATCAACAACTGGGTAAGCCAGCTTCGCTGATCTAGAAATCAATTCATTGCTCTCTCTATCGTAGACTAGTGGTCCCTTGGTTACTGGGCACACCAAAATATCTAATAATTTCGGGTCTAACATTACTCTATTTTCCATTCCCGTACATTGAACTGCGTTAATTGCTAATTATACTTTTTTGTTTCAACAGCAACAAAAGCTGTGCTTTTAAATTCTCACTAATTTTTGCATCGACCGGCAGATACCAAAGTCTATCGCTCGCAAACTCATGACATTTTACGGCATCTTTCTCAGTCATCAAAATCTGTGTTGTCCCAGGAAAATCGAAATCACTCTCTACGAATGAATAATGGTCATCAAAAGGATGTCTTTCAATTTCCCAGCCCATGGCGGAGCAGGTATTAAAAAACCGAACCGGATTCCCAATTCCGGCGACGGCATGCAACCCATTTTCAGGCACGAATTCGCTATCCTCGTCCGCAGACAAACAAATTGGAGATGCTGGTTCGAGATACATCGTAGCGCCTTGATAGTCAGCAAGGTTATCTTCTACGGCAACGTGGCTCACATTAAGGTCAACATGTTTTAGTCTAGATAATGGCTCACGCAATGGGCCAGCAGGCAAACAATGACCATTGGTGTCGGTTTGAGTATTATCGGAAATGCAAATCTCCAGGTCTCGCTGCAGGGCAAAATGCTGTAGGCCGTCATCGCTGATGATCACATCCACTGTAGCCCTGTTTTGCATTAGCTCAATACTGTGTTGCCGATTTGGCCCAACAACTAGAGGTACCTTGGTACGGTTTTGAATCAATTTTGGCTCATCTCCACAGTCTTTGTAACTGGTTTGCGAATCTACCCAAAGCGGGTATGCATCAGCAACGCCACCATACCCACGGCTTATCACTCCTGGCTTGAGCCCTAACTCTTCTAAATAAGAGACTAAGGCAATTACCAACGGTGTCTTACCTGTTCCGCCAACCGTTATATTACCGACCACTATTATTGGGACAGGTGCTCGATACGACTTAATTAAATTGAGCTGATACAACCCTTTCTTTAGAGCAAAGAGACTCCTGTAGAGCAACGATAACGGCCACAGAAGAACCGTTAGTGCGTTAGGCTTTTTCCAACTTCGAAGTAATAGTGAACGCACAATTTTTCTCAATGAGTGAGCGTAACTTTACCGACCAAAGGAGAAGAAACCGCGCTTACTCTTAGCTGACTGAGCACGGTGTAATCCTGCGTACACCCCTCCCTTCCTAAGCAGCTTTTTGTGATTGCCTTGTTCGACAACACGGCCATGATCCAGCACCAAGATACTATCAGCGCTCTCAATCGTGGATAATCGATGAGCAATCACCAGCGACGTACGTCCCTTCATTAAGGTCTCAAGCGCGTCTTGAACAAAACGCTCTGATTTATTATCTAACGCTGATGTAGCTTCATCCAAAATTAAAATGGGCGCATTTTTATAGATCGCGCGTGCGATCGCTATTCGCTGGCGCTGTCCGCCAGAAAGGCGTAAGCCATGTTCACCCACTACTGTATCAAGACCATCTGGAAGTTCACTTAAAAATTCGTCTACATGAGCGGCCTTTATGGCAGCTTCCAAGCGATCTTCATCATAGCTATCGAGCATTCCATACATGATATTCCGCGCTATGGTGTCATCAAATAAAGTTGTTTCCTGGCTAACCAACGCTACTTGGTTACGTAGGTCCTTTAAAATAAAGTCATCGATAGGATGACCATCCAATAATATTCTCCCCTCTTGCGGTGCATAGAACCTCAAAATCAATCCAGTGAGTGTAGACTTTCCGCTTCCAGAAGGCCCCACCAAAGCGATCCTTTGGCCTGGACGAATTTCGAAAGAGATGTCGCTCAATACCGGCACGCTGTCGTCGCGTCGGTAGTTAAAACTTACATTATCAAAACTTAGTTCACCACGAGTCGACAATAAAGGAATAGTCCCAGTATCCGTTTCAGGCTTAGCATCAATCACGTTGAAGACGCTGTTCGCTGCCGTTATGCCAATTTGAATTTTTTCATTCACCTTAGCGAGTCTTTTTAGCGGGCTCGTCAACATCATAACAGCCGTAAAATAGCTCATGAATTGACCGGCAGATTCCGGCCCAGTTCGCAAGTAATTAAGATAGTAATGAAGAATCAAGGCTATCACTGGGGCGATAGCTAACATTGTAACGGGCACAATGGCAGCAGAAACTCGTGCGCGTTTTATATTGCGTTGTAGATTGAAGGTGTTAGCCGCTGTGAAATTTTCAACTTCTTGCTTCTGCCCACCATAGACCTTGATGACCTTCTGTCCGATCGATGCTTCCTTAACCGTATCAGCAATTCCACCCATAGAATCTTGAATTTCTTTACTGGTTCTTCTGAAACGTTTATTCGAGTAACGTGTTATGCCCACTAGAAAGGGGACTGATATAACAAAGGCTAAAGTAAGCTGCCAATCGATGTAAAGCATTAGGCCGATAAATGCCATACTGGCCACCGAGTCTTTAAATAGAATCGTTAAAGTATCGGTCGTTGCAACCGCGGTAGTTTCAGCATCGTAGATTAGTTTTGACACATTCTTTGCTGACGAATTTGCATCAAAATAACTTGTAGGAAGGCAGATCAAGCTAGCAAAAGTATCTTGGCGAATATCGAAAATAACGTTCCGACCCAACACCGCCATAAAATAATTGGCAACAAAACCAACGACCGCTCTTAGCATCATTAGCGCCAACACGATAAGCGCTAACCATTTGATATGCCAAGCATTGGCATTCACAAAACCATCATTGATGATCGGCTCAATCATGTAGGCAAAGGAAGCTTCGGTAAGGGCTGTTAAAATCATAAACAGAACAGCCAAAACAACTATCGGCTTATGGTTACCGAGATAGGCGACTAATCGCTTAAAGACCTCTTTACTGTCGAATTCTTGGCTATTCATTGCTGATTTTTCGTCGCCTGATTTAAATTAGGCTCAATGACTTATTGAACAGGCTGTTGAGTTGCAAAAGTAATGTTAGCCATTCCCAGCTCTTGCGCGACATCCAACACTTTAATCACTGCTTCGTGGGTCGCTTTTTTATCCGCCCGAATTACTAAAAGCAAAGACTCCTGCCCTTCGAATTCACTCAAAGCTTTAACCAAAGTTTCTCGGTTAGAGTTTATCAACGTTCGCGCCTCACCTTCATTATCAGCAGCTATTGCGTATTTTGAATCTACGCCAACGTAGACCTCCACACTCATGGGCTGTTCAATGGGTTTTTCGCCTGAAGACTCAGGAAGGTTTATTTTTAAGGTTGTTTCTTTGGTGAAGGTTGTCGAGATCATAAAAAATATAAGCAACAAGAACACCACATCGATCAATGGCGTTAGCTCTATACCTGTTTCATCCACCTCTTGATTGCTACCGAAATTCATAAAATATAATCTATTCAGTCTGTAATGTTAAAAGCAGAGCTATCAAGCGCGCCGATTCTTTACCGCGTCCATCAAACCAAGAGCGTGCTCTTCTAGCACCACCGTGAGTTCGCTAATGCGGCTACGAAAGTAACGATATAACATCAAGCAAGGAATCCCTACTGACAAACCAGCCGCCGTAGTAATTAACGCTTCTGAAATACCACCTGACAACACAGTTGGATCACCAACTCCATTCGCTGTAATCGCAGTGAATACCTTGATCATGCCGATCACCGTACCCAACAACCCAATCAAAGGCGTAATGGACGCAATGGTACCCAGTGTATTCAAGTATCTCCCCATCTGGTGGACAGCATGCTTGCCCGCCTCTTCTAGACCTTCTTTCATATCCTCTTTGCCGTGAGCTAAATTACTCAAACCAGCCGCATACACAGACCCAAGAGGAGAATGGTTTCTAATCACCGCAATCTTGTCATCGCTTAACTTATTGTTGACCACCAGCTCAATGACTTGAGGGCCGAGTCCGGCGGGCGCGATTTTACTCTTTCGCAAACTCAGTAAGCGTTCAAATATAATGGTGAGCGCCACAAGGGAGCACAACAAAATGATCCACATGAGCGGGCCACCTGCACTGAATATTTCAAACATTTATAACCTTTATGGGCTTCTTATTTTTAGTCAAAATAAGGCAATGTCACTCGATGCGCAAATCCACATCCAAGGAAGACTTACCTATATGTCGTTGATGTTGCCAAATGGCTCTTTAGGAATCTGCCAATTCTATCAAACTATGTCTGCCAATTGGGCTTTTTTTGGCGATGCCAAAAGCGTCGGCTATCTAGGCGATAGTAGGATTGGGAATACGACTTATTGTTAATTTTCAGTAATATAGAACCACTTTCTATAGTCGATTTTAGTTCCACTTTTGAATCCAGATAACGTTCCACTACCGTCTTATGGGGGTGACCATAATGATTGCGGTAACCGGCCGCAATCAACCCTATTCGCGGTCTAACAGACTCAATAAATGGCAATGTAGATGACGTTTTACTTCCATGGTGAGGAACTATCACAAAATCAGCCTGTATATCTACTTGAGAGTTAATCAGGTGGCGCTCTGCCTGTTTTTCAATGTCACCCGTTATTAATGTCCGATACCTTTCGTTCGAAATTCGTAAAATACAGGATAAATTATTGTTTCCGCTAGGTGTTTGATCATCGGGCCCTAAAATATCAAACGTCACACCATATCGTGCCCAACGTTGACCTCGCGAACACAGCTTCCCTTGGCTCACCTTATCTACTCTACTCGTAAAGATTTCACCTATCGGGTAAGCGGCATCCAGATAAGGCAGTCCACCAATATGATCATTATCAGCATGGCTGACTATTAAAGTATCAATCCTCTTAATACCCCTATCCCGAAGGTATGGAATCAAAACAGCGTCGGTCGCATTGAATCCACTGGGATAGGCTGGCCCCGTATCATAAACCAGTACATAGTCATCCACTTCCACAACCATGGCCAGGCCTTGCCCCACATCCAGCATGGTAATCCTATGTTCACCTTCTTCGTGGTTTTGGTAGAAACCTACAAGAACCAACGACGCAGAAGCAACAAATAGACTTAACGCCAACACCTTTCTACGCCACAATTTAAGCCCTAACAAACCTAACATCAGCCCAACTACGAAATATTGGCTAGGAAACCAGAGCGCGACTGGGTAATCCACAATTGCTTCCAACCCGGAGTAAATAGCTTCAAAAGTGGACGCTAAGCCCTGCATAAGTGGAACCTGTAGACTTAATAGCCCGAAATACCATAAAGCCAGTGAGGCCAGAACCAGCGGAATCAACACTAGGCAAAAGAGTGGCACCATGAGCAAAT
>CAJQNY010000189.1 GCA_905479805.1 uncultured Arenicella sp. | reverse complement strand
GGTATGCATCAATGGTAGATTTCATCTGTTAGCTATTCTGATTTTTCAGTAATTATTTTTATTATTTGAGCCGGTAATGCCAATCAGCTGAGATGTTGTTGGACACTAAGTTTACTAAGACTTTTAGTCGGTACTCACTGTGCATTATTTTCGTCATTGGCGCAAATTGAACTACGATAATTACGAGCCCTTTTGGGGGATGCAATGAATGAATCTACTTTTTGCCCGCTTTGTCCCAAACTGCTATTGGTAAATGAAAAGTGGCAACTATATAGTAAGGGCGCCATAGTCAGGAACGCCGTGATACCGAGGAGCGCCGCACTACATTAACTAATAAGATGGCTGATTAAAATCAGCTATTTGTTTTTCACATTTCCACAATCTCATTAGATCCGAAAAATCAGGATCACTCATTTTTATGTTCAAGCTATTCGAAAAAGCAGTGCCTCCTTTCCCTGATGAGCAGGTACAGGCGCCCCCCCAAGACTTGGGTAAATTTATTTGGCATTACACTAAGCCCTTTAAAGCGCTTTTATTCGGCCTTTTGTTAACTTCTGCAATTATCGCTTGTATAGAAGTCTATATGTTTAATGTGATTGGCGAGATGATTGACTGGATGCAAGCGAGTCAACCTGAGACGTTTTTTGCTGAGCATGAAGATGAATTATGGGTTATGGGCGGTATTATACTCCTTGCATGGCCCTTGCTTAATTTTGTCGACGCTACATTAGAACACCAGGGTTTGATGGGTAATTTCGCAATGCAAATACGCTGGCGCGCGCATCGTCATTTATTGCGCCAGTCCACCAGCTTCTTTGCTAACGATTTCTCTGGCCGGCTTGCCACTAAAGTGATGCAGACGGCACTTAGCGTCCGTGATTCGGTTGTAAGTCTAAACGGTTTGGTCATTTATGTGGTGGTGTACTTCAGTAGTGCGTTGGTGATTTTTGTTAGTAGTGACAAGCGGCTCGCGATGCCTTTGGTCATGTGGCTAATCGCCTATGTTCTGGTCATGCGCTATTTCTTACCGAAGCTCAAACTGGTTTCAGAGGAGCAATCCGAAGCTCGCTCGATGATGACGGGCCGTGTCGTGGACGCGTACACCAATATTCAGACAGTGAAGATGTTTTCTACTAACAACACGGAAGAGGCATACGCGAAACAAAGTATGCAGGACATGTTGAAGAGTGTTTACCAACAAATGCGTCTGGTCACACAATTGCAAACCGTCTTGATCACACTTAACGCCTTACTTATCTGCGGCACCTTGGGCTTTGGTATGTGGCTGTGGACGCAATCAATCATAAGCACAGGCGCAATAGCCGTTGCTGCTGCACTTACTCTGCGATTGCAATCGATGAGCCAGTGGTTTATCTGGGAGTTAGCTAGATTATTTGAGGCAATGGGTACTACCCAAGATGGTATGCAAACACTTTCTAAAGAGGCGACCGTTTGGGATATGCCAAACGCGAATGCTTTAGATGTGTGTGAGGGTCGCATAGAGTTCGATCATGTAGATTTTCACTACGGTAAAGCTAAAGGGGTAATCGAGAATTTTAGTCTCAACATCAAAGCCGGTGAACGAATTGGCTTAGTGGGGCATTCTGGTGCGGGTAAGTCTACCTTGGTGAACCTTCTGTTAAGACTCTATGACGTAGAAGGTGGGGCGATAAAAATTGATGGGCAAGATATCGCGCAAGTTAGTCAAGAGAGTTTGCGCCAGAGAATCGCCATGGTTACTCAAGATACATCCCTATTGCATCGCACAATTAAAGAGAATATCGCATACGGTAAAGACGCTGTTACCAACGATGAGGTTTTGCTGGCGGCGAAACTTGCTAAGGCAGATGAATTTATCCAAGACCTTGAAGACAATGAAGGCAACAAAGGGTTGGACGCTAAAGTAGGCGAACGCGGGGTGAAACTTTCCGGGGGGCAGCGCCAACGTATTGCTATCGCTAGAGTGATCTTAAAAAATGCACCTATACTTATTTTGGACGAAGCCACCTCAGCCCTGGATTCAGAAGTAGAGACGGCCATTCAAGATCAGTTAGAAAGCCTCATGGTGGGCAAGACGGTCCTTGCCATCGCTCATAGACTTTCGACAATTGCAAAATTAGACCGATTGATAGTACTCGGGGACGGAAAAATTGTAGAGCAAGGCACGCACGCGGAGCTTGTCGAAAAGGGTGGTGTCTACGCACGCCTTTGGTCAATGCAATCAGGTGGCTTTTTAGGCGAACCAGATCAGTAATTCAGTTTTGCGAGTGCTTAGGTTCGAAGTTTTAGATGTAAAAGTTTACGCCCAATTCGCTAACTGAGTTTTAAGTGCGCTAACTAGAGCCATAGGTTGATCAAGCATCAAATGATGCCGAGCGTGAGGTATGCCGATAATAGGCATAGACTTCCCGCCTACTTTTGCAATCGTTTCTCGAACGTAGGCAGCAGAATCATCATTAAATAAAAGGCTCTCCTTGCCGTAGATGATCGCCTTCTTACCTTGGGTATGTGCAATTCTTTCAACCGTTTCACCCAAACGCTTCCGATGGTTTTTATCCAGCTGAAACA
>CAJQNY010000188.1 GCA_905479805.1 uncultured Arenicella sp. | reverse complement strand
TGCGGCACGAGCACAGCTTGCGCAAGCCAAATTAGACTACGATCGAACTACCATTAGTGCACCTTTTGCGGGTCGCATCATGACTAAAACCGCTGAGTTAGGTCAGTTCGTATCAAGAGGCGCGAGCATTGGTCGAGTATTTTCAACGGATCAAGTTGAGATTCGCATTCCAATGAGTGATTTACAAATTACGGAATTGGGTTTGAGCCTTGGTCAATTGCCTAAAGATCAATCTTTGAAAGCCAGAGTCAATACGCGCTTTGGTTCAATCAATCACTCTTGGAGTGGTTACCTCAAGAGTGTGGACGCCAGTGTGGACAATGAAACACGGCTTTTATTTGGCACCGTGGTTGTTGATTCACCTTTCGAGTTAAGTGAAAAACAAGGCATTCCTTTGGCACCTGGATTATTCGTGGACGTTGAGTTAGATGCTGCTGAGAAGGTGACAGGCGTGAGCGTTCCCCGCACGGCCTTGAGAAATGGCAACAAAGTCTATGTGGTAGAGGACAAGAAATTAAAGTTTAAGGAAGTAAACACCATATTCACGTCAGCGGAAGTGGCCATTCTCAACTACGCAGACGGTGGTCTAGCACCGGGAGAGTTGGTGATCATCTCTCCAGTACCGGGTGCATTTAATGGCATGGCCGTTGAAGTGAATGGTCCACAAAACGATACCGCTGATGCTGTTGAGCCTGTCGAAGACGCGCTGCTCGAAGAAACCATTGGTTCAGAGGCTGTAGGTTCAGAAACTGAGCCTGGCGCCGAACCTGAAGCCGAAGAGGCTACTGGTCCTGAAGTTGATGCTGCGGATGAAGAAACCGCCAGCGAGCAATCAACTGATGGTGCATCGGCATCAGGTGCGTCCGCGGCAGACGCGGCCTCTATTTAGTTCGTCTCACTGCAATACCAATATAGGTTTACTTCAATTTGAACAGCATTGATCTTGTTCAATAAGACATAAAGGCAAAATTATGAATCGAATTATCGAATGGTGGGCAGATAATCACGTAGCGGCTAATTTACTGATGCTAGGGATCCTGGTTGCAGGGTTTATCGGCTACAAGGGAATGGAACGAGAGATGTTCCCAACCATTGCTGTGCCGGTGATGCAGGTGAATGTGGTTTGGCCTGGTGCGAGCCCTAAGGATGTCGAAGAGCAAATCGTGGTGCGCATCGAGGAGGCGCTTAAAGATTTAGAAAACCTTGATTGGGTGCAATCTGAATCGCGAGAAAATATTGGCACGATTACCATTCTTGCGGATAACGGCAGTGACTTTACCCGCATCATGAACGAGGTGGAAACGCGTGTATCGTCCATCTCAAGTTTCCCGCCTGATATTGAGCAACCGAGAATTAACCAGTTCCACAGTCGCAATGAAAGCATGCGGGTCGCGGTGCATGGTGACATTGGTGAGCGTGGTTTAAAGCGTCTTGCTGAGGAGATTCGTCAAGAGGTGGCGGCGCTTCGTGGTATCTCTATCGTTGAATTATTCGGTACTCGAGCGGAAGAAATTTCGATTGAAGTTAGCGAAAGCGCATTACGCCGCTACGGTATTTCATTTGATGAAATAGCGCGTGCTATACGGTCGAACTCCGTTAACTTGACAGCTGGAAATCTACGCACCGATGCTGGGCAATATACGCTTCGAACGCGTAACCTTGCCGATACTCAAGATGATTTCGAAAGCATTGTGGTACGCCAACTGCCCAGGGGCGGCACCATTCGCGTCGGTGATCTCGCGACGGTTGTTGATGGCTTTGAAGAAAACGAAATACTCGCCACATTAAATGGTGAACCTGCCGTATTAGTGCAGGTTATGTCTACCGAATATATGGATGTCGTAAAGATGTCGAAGTCGGTGAATGAGTGGATTGTTGAGCGGCGTAAAACGTTGCCGGAGGGAGTGCAACTAACCTTGTGGCAAGATTCAGCAATTGATTTCAATTCAAGAATATCAACGATTACGTCGGCGGCTGGCTACGGCCTGTTGTTGGTGTTCATCGTGTTGCTATTGACCCTGCGGCCAGTCGTTGCCATTTGGGTGGCCATTGGTATTGCCACGGCCTATGCGGGCGCGTTTGTCCTACTGCCTGCCGTGGGTGTATCACTAAACATGTTATCGACCTTCGCATTCTTGCTGGTGTTGGGGATCGTGGTGGATGATGCCATCATTATTGGTGAACGGGTGCACTCGGAGCATGAGGCGGGTAATGTTGGGCTTAAAGGCGCAATTGCCGGCGCTCAGCGAGTTTCTAAACCAGTTATTTTTGGCGTCATAACCACCATTATTGCGTTTCTGCCTTGGATATTTTTAAGTGGAACCACACAGGAATTTACGCGCCAAATATCATGGGTGGTTATGTTGGCATTGGGCTTTAGTTTGATCGAAGCCTTGTTAATATTGCCTGCGCATCTAGCGACCGTTAAGCCGATCACAGAGCCGAATGCCCTAGGGCGCTTGCAAACTAGAATCTCTGAAAGCATCGTTAATTTCGGTAACAATAAATATGGGCCTGTATTAGAAAAGGCAGTAAAACGCCCTGTGCTGACTTTCGTCATCTTTATGGGAATGTTGATGATCGTGTTTTTTGGTGTGATGGGCGGTAGTCATGTTCGCTCAGCATTTGCACCTGATGTTGAATCAGAACAGATCTTTGTCAATATTGATCTGCGTGAAGGCACTACTTATGAGCGTGCACTGGTTATCTTGAGTCAATTGCAACGAGCTCAGGAAGAGCTAATCGCTGAAGTTGAACAAAATGCTGAAGAAGGTACGAAATCAAAAGTAGTCGAAAATTGGTATACGCGTTCTAGGCGCGACAGTGTTATCGCTATTGTTAAATTAGCATCGGCTGAAGAGCGAAGTTTGTCTGCGAAAGATGCAGCTATCCGCTTGCGTGAATTAATTGGCCCAGTGGCCGAGGCTAAGAAAGTAGACGTGCAGTATTCGTTCAGCAATTCAGGCCCTGATATGGAAATTTCCGTACGGCATCCCGATCTTGCAACCTTGCAGTTAGCCGTCGCAGAGCTCAAAGAACGTATGCGTCGTTTCACCAATTTATACGACATTTCGGATAGTTTCGAGACTGCCAGCGAAGAAATTCGTTTGGACTTAAAGCCGGGTGCAGAGCAATTGGGCTTAAACCTTGCGCAAGTCATGAGCCAAGTTCGCCAAGCGTACTACGGCGAAGAAATTCAACGTTTACCGCGTGACGGGCAAGACGTTAAGGTTATGTTGCGTTATCCGTTGGAGAGTCGTACATCGTTGGAAAGTTTGAAAAACTTCAGAGTGCGCACCAGTGATGGGCGCGAAGTACCATTGTTGTCGGTTGTCGATGTGTCATACGGCCCAAGCTTAAAACAGATCGATCATTGGGATGGCTTACGAGCGGCAAGCGTTAGCGGCTATCTAAAAGAACCCGTGCGCAATGAAATAATGGAAGAGCTTAAAGAAGACTTCTTTCCAACCTGGGAAGCCAAGTACCCTGGGTTAACACGCGCTAATATCGGGCAAAGCTTAGAAGAGGAACGGTTTTTCACTGAGATCATTCAGTTGCTAACCTTTGCCTTCTTCGGTATGTACTTTATGTTGGCTGTCGCGTTTAAGAGCTACTCTCAACCAATCTTGATTCTGGTTGCTATTCCCTTCGCCGTGATTGGCGCGGTAATCGGACACTGGATCATGGACATGCCTTTCTCTATATACAGCTACTTCGGGACCATTGCGGCTTGTGGCGTGGTGATAAATGATAATCTCGTGTTGATTGATTCTTACAATAGAAACCGAGAAAAAGGCATGAGCATGGCCGACGGTATCATTAAGGCAGGGCGTAATCGTTTTCGCCCCATCTTGATTACATCAGTGACGACATTTGTAGGGCTTATGCCGATGATGGCAGAGAAATCTATCCAGGCTGAGTTCTTGAAGCCGATTGTTATTTCCTTGGCCTATGGCTTGTTGATCGCCTTTTTTGTGACCTTATTTTTAGTGCCCTCACTCATTATTATGGGCAACGGGATGAAGAGACGCACCAAGCAGGGTTTTTCATGGGTATTTAGTCGATTGACACGGACCAAGAATTTACCGGCAGCTTAAAGCGCGCCACACTGGCGACTATCTATGTAAAGAGGATGCAAAGGGGATTGCATCTTCGCCCGCTTAGCGATAGGGTTTGGTCAAGGGGTTAACCTGTCGCTCCTCTGATGGTATTTTGATGGTGCTCTGATGGTACTGGGCGTCGTTAATTATGGTAACTGGCTTTGTGGGAATTGCCAGTGGGTATTTGGAAGCCTTAGGGCTTGTAGCTAAAAATTTATGAAAAAACGATATAGATTTGGCTTGTTATTCATCTTCACCTACGGGTTTTTTAAACTCGCACCTATCGGTCTTGAGATGAGCCAGAATAGGGTGGAGTCGCATCCACCGTATGTGATTTCCCAGCAAGCTCAGGCCTTACACGACACATTATTTATTGGTGATTGGCACGCTGACAGCGCCTTGTGGAAACGGAATTTATTGAAGCGTTCAACACGTGGCCACGTCGATATACCGCGTTTG
>CAJQNY010000187.1 GCA_905479805.1 uncultured Arenicella sp. | reverse complement strand
TCCTGCTTGTTCGAATAGCGCTGATACCTGTTCGCCCTGTTGATAGCCATGTTCAACAATCAGCCACCCATTAGGGAGTAGAAATGAAGGAGCAGTGTTAATGATCTGATCAATATCAGATAAGCCGTCACTCTTCGCAGCCAATGCCGTTATCGGCTCAAACCTTAGGTCACCTCGGCTCAAATGCTTGTCGTCACTAGCCACATACGGCGGATTAGCCGCAATCATATTAAAGCGTTGTTCGCCTATTTCGCTAAACCAATCGCTCCGTACAAAACCGACATTGTTAAGATTATTTGCGAGCGCATTGTCCCTCGCTACCTGCAATGCTGCGGTTTGTGAATCCACTGCGGTCACTCTAGAGTTTGGGCGTTCTTTGGCTAGTGCTAAGGCGATGGCGCCACTTCCAGTACCTAAATCCAGAATGCTTGCTTCTTGATCAACGTTAATTCGTTCAAGACACTGCTCAACCAAAATTTCCGTGTCGGCCCTCGGAACCAAAACATGTTCGTTTACCTCTAAGCGTAACGACCAAAACTCTTTATAGCCTAGCAAGTACGCGATGGGCTTTCCTGCTTGTCTTTGTTCGACTAAAGTGAAGAAGTGTTTGCTGTGACTTGCTTCGGCGACAGAGTCCCCGTAGGCCATTAGCCAAGCCAAGCTCTGACTAATTGCGTGTTGCATTAATACTTCCGCATCAATTCTCGGGCTATCTGAAGATTCGTAAAGTATTTGCGTTGCGTCATTAATTAGATCGCGATAACTAGGGTTCATAGTAGAATAGACTGTGCGGACTAGGCTCAGCTGTCACCCAGCTCTGATAATAAATTAGCCTGATGCTCTGTGGTTAATGGGTCTATGACTTGACCCAAGTCGCCACCAACAACCGTATCCAGTTTGTACAAAGTGAGGTTTATTCGGTGGTCAGTGATACGGCCTTGTGGGTAGTTATAGGTTCTGATCCGTTCTGATCGATCACCACTGCCCACTAGGCTTTTACGGGTTTCAGCTTGTTCTGCCTGCTGAGCCTGGCGTTCAGCATCTAAGATTCTGGATTTAAGCATGGACATCGCTCTGGCCTTATTCTTGTGCTGAGAACGTTCATCTTGACATTCAACGACAGTACCAGTCGGAAGGTGCGTTAGGCGTACGGCAGAATCCGTTTTATTAACATGTTGGCCGCCTGAACCAGATGCCCGATAGGTATCAACTCGCAGGTCGCTGGGGTTAATTTCCATATCGCTACCAACTTCGTCGGCTTCTGGAAGAATCGCTACGGTACACGCGGAGGTGTGGACGCGGCCTTGAGTTTCTGTTTCGGGTACGCGCTGTACTCGGTGTGCGCCCGATTCGAATTTCAGCTTTGAATAAGCGCCGTGACCTTCAATTCGAGAAATTATTTCCTTGAAGCCCCCATGCTCTCCTTCGCTTTTACTTAACACTTCTACTTTCCAGCGTTGCGATTCTGCATAGCTTGAATACATGCGGAACAAATCACCTGAAAAAATAGCGGCTTCGTCGCCACCTGTGCCAGCACGAATTTCGAGAAATATATTGTTGTCATCGTTAGGGTCTTTTGGCAGCAGCAATGTTTGTAGGCTGGCTAGCAAAGCCTCTTGTTCTTGTTGGATCTGTGATAGTTCATCATGCGCCATCTTACGCATTTCCTTATCCTCTTCGTCCATCATCATTTGAGCGGCTTCGGCATCGTCTTCAAAGCCTTTGTATTGCAGGTAATTTTCAATAATAGGAGAGATCTCAGAGAGTTCTATGCTCAGCTTTCGAAAATGATTTTGATCAGCTTGTGTTGCGGGGTCCGAGAGTAGAGCATTTAGTTCTTCTTGGCGGTCCACAAGGTGATCTAATTTAAAACGAATAGAATCTTTCAATTGAGTATCTCGAGGGACTGAATGTTAAGGTTGCAGGGTGTTTGTTGTGGATATCGAACTGTATACGACCCTGGATTAATTAGAGTTTTGTTGTCGGCAGTATCCCGCTGGAACGGTTTCATTAGCCTTGGTCGCCGCCTGGTTTCACTAGACGATCTAAATCAAACAATTCGCGGGTGGCTCTTAATAAGTCTTCATCATGATTTTGGCGTAAGGATTCCGTAGGGGTATGCATGAATTTTTGCGTTAGAGAGTAAGCAAACTGTTGCAAAACATCTTCTGCAGCTTCTCCTGCTAGAAGGCGTCGACGGGCATTTTGCAATTCTAATTCTGTTATTTGAGTTGTATGGTCTCTCAGGTGTCGAATGGTCGGAATGGATTGAAGATTATTGAACCAGTGCATAAATTGTAAGGTTTGGTCTTCCACTATTTTTTCGGCTTCCACGGCTGCTTCTTTTCTTGAAGCAACATTTTCGTTCACAACCTCTCTAAGGTCGTCAACGGTATACAAGTAGACATTGTTGAGCTCAGCTACCTCTGGTTCCACGTCCCGGGGAACCGCGAGATCGACTACCAACATCGGTTTGTTTTTACGTTTCTTAATCGCTGATTCAAACGCCCCTTTTCCGAGGATCGGAAGAGTGCTCGCGGTTGAACTAAATACCATGTCGGCATCCGCCAACCTTGTGGGTAGTTCATGTAGTGAAATCGCCTGCGCATCAAATTCATTCGCCAGCACTTGTGCTCTGGCCAGAGTCCGGTTCGCCACGATTATGTCAGTCACCCCTTGGCTGTGTAGGTGTCTACACGCAAGCTCCATGGTCTCACCGGCGCCGATTAATAGTACGGTTTGGTCGGCGATGTTGGAGAATATCTGCTTTGACAACGCAACCGCTGCATAAGCCACGGAAACGGCATGACTGCCAATGCTGGTGCTCGTACGGACTTCCTTAGCAACGGAAAACGTGTGTTGAAACAACCGGTTCAATACCTTGCCAGTATTGCCATTTTTATGCGCCGTGGCGAATGCGGTTTTCATTTGCCCCAGAATTTGGGGTTCACCGATAACCATTGAATCGAGCCCAGAAGCAACGCGAAATGCATGTTTAACCGCTTGCTGATCAGGAAATGAGTAAAGATAAGGAGCAACATCTTCCTTTTTTAATTCATGAAAATTACATAGCCAGTCGCTAATAACGTGTATGTTTTTATCTGGAATCTGACAATATACTTCCGTTCGATTACAGGTAGAGAGGATGGTGGCTTCGCTGATGTGACTTTGTTTCGCAATGTCGCTAAGCGCCTCCTCGAGGTGTTCTGCACCCACAGCGGCTCGTTCGCGAACAGCGACCGGAGCGGTGGTGTGGTTTAATCCAATGGAAATTACGTGCATGACAAGGCGGTTTACAAACGTTAGGCTTCTATTTTACCCGCTTTTAGGGTCAATAATGTAGATTAAACGCGCAAATTTTTAGGATGCTGATTAGGGTGGTGGTGGGTATCTTGGTCGATGCCGCTGTTAGGGCGTGTTTAACTGAACAGTTTGGTCTCGCGACTTCCTTTGAAGCGTCTAATTATCTGAATAATAGGTCGCCACCATAAGAAGCCACCGATTATTAGCATGTTGAGACCGGCAAGACCGAATACAAATGAGCCCGAACTAATCCAGTGCAATACCAGGTAGGCGCTTTGGCTTGCTCCAATGCCTACAAGAATTAAGCATTGGCATCCATAGACCAAGCGAGCCAAACTATGTTCCTGCATTGCCATGGTCATAGCAATGATAAGTTGCATTACAATTAGCCAGCTCAACATTCCCATTAATATCCAAACCTCAATCGGTATTCCTCTGACTACCATGTACGAACAAATCAGAAATGCGCTCATAATCTGAACTAGTTTTGATTCAATCACGATCGCTGCGACAGAGGAAGGAGTTTCAGCTTCATGGAGATCTTCATCATGGGAGAGCGAAAGCGCTTTTATACAAACTCTAAGAAAGCTGAGCCCGGCAATACATAGGCCCGCCATGATGGCGGTGTGCATAAAGTTGCCAGTCGTAGCTCCCGAATGGATAAGCTTAAGGAGGCTGCTGATAGCAAGATTTAAGTGCGTCACAAAGTCATTTTGGGTTTGCCAGTCCAGATAATGAGTTTTCCATGCGCCAATGCCCAGAGCGGATGCGAGACATAATACAAGCAATAAGGCTAAGAGTAATTGAACCAGACTTTCAGCCTGAACGCGGCCAAAATCCGCTGCAGGAGCAAGCTCTTCATCGACGGGAGCGGTGCTATTGAAAACTCGAAAAAATAAAGTTGTTAACCCAGCGAAAAGAAAAAGGCTTAACCCCATAAAGAATGGAGGTGAAGCAATCTCCTTATAATCAGAAGCGAGCGATGTGCGATTCAAGGGGGCATCTAAAACCGGCTGTAACCATATAAGTTTCACCATCAAGATGATGATGGTAGCAATTACGATAACGCCTGCAAGGATGGATACGTCATTTGAGAAACGTTCGTTACTGGCCAACACGACGCCACCAGTCAGTAATATTGCAGCGATGATCGTCGTATTGTTAAACCTAAACCAGTCTGCACTGCCTTCTCCTAAAAGTGAATCTATCGGTGCCCAATCGCCGTATAAAGCAAACCCGAGTTCATTGGCGAATAAGAATGCTAAGGCAAGAAGGGCGAACGCACCTATCCGCTTTACTAAGGTGGGAATCGTTGGGTTGGAATTTCTGAGAAATTTATACGCAGGAATTAACCCAATAAGTGCAAATAACAGGCCTGATTGTTTGTCTAGCAATTGAGCCAGCATGCTCAGAACGATCGATAACAATAGAACTAAATACAATTGAATTAAACAGCGCATCAACCAGGATCTCGAATTATCAGTGTTGCCGATAAGATATTCGGATAGCGCAGATTGGTGTTCGACTGCAGTTACTTGAAGGTTGACTAAAGAGTCGGCTAACAAATGAAAAATGACTAACCATAAGAGCGCCGGTGCCCATCCCCAAAAAAGTAGTAAGCTGGTCGCTGGCAGGCTAACAAAAAAGGCACTGCTGCCTATGTGCTGCAAGCCTTGTGCGCCTAAAAGGTTATCGAACAGAGTTCGCCACGGAGCACCAAACTGCTGTTTATACAGAATCCTAATTAGGCTGAGATAACCAAAGCTTAAGAATGTGAGAAAGGCTAGAAAGACAGTTAGGCTATTGAGCATAAGAGTTTTGTAATTAACTAAACTGATCTGGGTAGATTAGTTTAGCGGTAACCGGGTTTAATCGAGAGTTGGGTTTTCAGTTTTGGAATTTAAACCAGACTGATCGTCATTTATGTAATAAAGGTTGCCCAACACGTTTCTTATAGAGGTAGGACCATTAGTCTTAACTTTTTGGCTATTAGCTGTGAAATTAGAACGATTGGTCTACCTTGTTGTTTTACCATTGTATGACAATTGTGAACTCAAAGGGGGGACAAATCCGCTTTCATGGCAGCGTAACGACATTGTGCGGACTGAATGGTGGTGATTTATCAAAAGGACGCTGAGTCGGTATGAAAAATTGGTAATTTCGATTCTATGTCGGGGTTATACTGGTGTTTAATCTCAGCGTGCGGGTTATATTCTCAGTCGCATACATGCACAGACTTTGTTTTGACACTCGCTTTGGCCCTTATTAGGCCCTTAATAACCTCTATCGTCAGTGTGGCGGGAGGCTTCATTTACTCATTAATATTGGTGTATTTCACTTGGCAGGATTCATGAATTGTAGGCCCTTGTTAAAACCTTTTAAGCTTTATAGCCAAAGGTTGATTGTATTTGGTCTTTTGAGCGCGATGTTCGGCTGCGTCGGAGTGAAAACTAATGGCCCCTCAGCAAACGAACTCTCAACCATCAGCAAGGCAGCGATTGGTGAGCCGAGTCTTAAAACACTGCCCACAAGTCAAACCGATGAGCAAGGAGTGTCAGATCCGGAAGAGACGCTACCTAATGCCGAGCTTGACGCAGAACTGTTAGAGGCCTTATTGATTGCAGACCTCGCGTCTTACCAACAGAAATGGGGACAGGCGAGCGAAAAAGCATACAGTGCAGCCGTGAAAACACGAGATTTTCGCTTGGCGCGTTTAGCATCGCTTTATGCGATGCGTGATAAAGACTATTCGTCGGCAATCGGTTCTGCCAAGCTGTGGAGGGAGTTGCAAGCGAACAGTGGTGACGCGCAAATAACGTTAGTGTTAGCCTTTTTGGGATCAGGGGACGCTGAGTCTGCTATGGCAATTTTCGCCGAACGTCGCGGAGATAAACTCATAGATGAACACATCAAGGAAGTCGGGGGTATTCTTGTACGGCAAGACAACCAATCTTCGGCGCTTGATGTTGCAACGCGCTATGTTAATGAGTTCCCAGATTCTGCTCAGGTTGCATTGAGTGCAGCCTATGTCGCCCAAACCTTTAAAGACGATGACTTGACCGGCCTATGGTTAGAAAAGGCCTTGGCGGCGAGACCGGGCTGGGGGCTTGCGGCACAAATGAAATCAAATTTGCTCTTACGCAAAGGAGAGGTCGAAGAGAGACGCGTCTACATCGAAGATTTTATAAAGGAGTATCCCGCGGCCAACGCAATGCGGGTTAGCTTTGCGGCCGAACTGGCTAAGAAAGAAGATTTTGACAAGGCTCTCGAGCAGATGCAAATAGTCATAGCTAATGACGTAAAGAATGTTGGAGCGCTAAGTTATGCAGCAGCCTTAGCTGAACAGCTCAAGCAAACTGACTTGGCTGACAAATATTATCGTAAGGCGATTGTGCTTGACCCCGCTAATGATGAGGCTCGGTGGGCTTTGGCGAGAAGAGCGATTCAGTCAGAAGATTATGCGCGAGCTGAGCTGCACTACCAAAAAATCGTTTCTGAAGGGAGTTACTTTCGGGCGCAATTGCAAGTTGCAAATATGCGTTATCATACCAAGGGATTGAAGGGCGCCATCGACACCTTACGGGCTCTTGATCCTAAGACTGAAGCAGAGTATGTCGATAGAGCCACAGCCAGACATTATTTGTTGTTGCAAGATCGGATGTATGATGAGGCTTACAGTGCGATTAATGAAACATTAGCTTTTTTGCCGGACAATGTGGAGTTGGTATATGCCAGAGCGTTGGTCGCCGCGGAACTTAATGATGTGTCAACGGCAGAGGACGACTTGAGGTCAATAATCGGCAAATTTCCCGAGCATGCCAATGCCTTGAATGCACTAGGTTATACGCTTGCAGACCAGACCGACAGATACGTCGAGGCAAAGAATTTAATTTTAAAAGCGCTGTCATTACGGCCCAATGATGCGCATATTTTGGATAGTATGGGGTGGGTGTATTATCGATTAAAGGATTATGACCAAGCGGTAGAGTTTTTACAGCGTGCATACGATAAGACTCCTGAGGTCGAAGTGGCTGCACATTTGGGCGAAGTGTTGTGGGAAAAAGGTGAAACTGAACGAGCCAAAACGGTTTGGAAAGAAGCATTCGAAAAGGATAATGAGAACCCTTTGTTGAAGAAAACAATAGATCGGTATGGAATTGTCCTCTCCTTGCCTAACTGAATTAGATTCAATTGGGCGTCGGACTGGCTTGTCAATAATGTGGTATTTATTATGTCGTCCACTCAAGTGTTTGAGTTTTGTTGCAATCGTTAGTTTAGCTACCGCCTGTCAGACTTTACCAAAGCCGCCCATGGTGGATCCGAGCCTGCAGAGCTGGTTTTCTAATAAGCAGTATAACCAGACGGAATCAGCGCTAGGTCTCTCTACTTGGCGATACAACGCGAAGATAGCAATTAAAACTGATACCATTAAAGAGTCTGCTAATCTAGTTTGGTCATACCATGATCAGAGTAACCAGTTACGTTTGTACGGTCCATTCGGAGCGGGTGCAATCAAGTTACATTTTGATGCTTATGGTGTGGAGTTGGTCGATAACAAGGGTGTTGTTCATCGAGGTAACAATGCGGAAACCTTGATATATGATCTATTGGGCTGGCCGATTCCGATCACCTCACTGTCCACTTGGTTGTTCGGGCAGCCAGATTTAAATACCGATTTTCGTTACCGCATCGATGCAAGTAATCGAATCAACACTTTGCATCAAAATGGTTGGGAAATAGAATATAGCGGATATCATGAATACGCAGGCCAATTGTTACCTAGAAAAATCAAAGCGAGGAAAAAATTTGGCTTAGGGCAACAACAAGATATAGAAGTAATTTTAGTGACTAAAGCTTGGCAGTTTGGCAAAGATGAATGACTTGGATCCCCATTTCCAAACCGTTTGGCCGGCACCCGCCAAGATAAATTTATTCCTGCACATCGTCGGCAAGAGAGGGGATGGTTACCATGAGTTACAAACGGTATTTCAATTCTTGGATTATGGCGATGAGCTGACGTTTAAGGTAAATCATAGTGGACATATTGCACGAGATTATGATTTTGGTTTCAGTGAAGAAACAGATTTGTGTTTGCGGGCCGCCGGGCTTCTCAAGCCTTATGCGGCGAGTAATCGTGGGGTGACCATTGGTCTGACCAAGAATCTGCCAATGGGTGGAGGTCTTGGTGGAGGAAGTTCAGATGCGGCAACGGTGCTATTGGCATTAAATTCTCTTTGGGATATTGGCTTGCCTCAACATACACTATTAGAGTTAGCGCTTAGTTTAGGAGCCGATGTGCCGGTGTTTATTGGAGGCAGATCTGCTTGGGCAGAGGGTATAGGAGAGCGACTTACGCCGGTAGATCCGAGTGAAAAATGGTTTTTGGTGGCCAATCCAAACATTTGTGTTTCGACAGCGGCAATTTTTAGCAATAAACAATTGACAGCAGGGCCTCAGATGATGAAAATACGCGCTTTCCAAGATTCGACTCAACTTCATTTTGGTGAGAATCAACTCGAAGCAATTGTTCGAGCTGAATATCCTGAAGTTGATAGTCTTTTCAGATGGTTAGAGAAGTTCGGGTATCCGCGAATGACTGGATCTGGCGGATGTGTATTTTTACCGCTAGAAAGTCAAGAAGAGGCTGCCAAGGTGCTTGCTCTATTGCCGTCTGTTTTTTCGGGTTTTGTTGCGAAGGGGATGAACTTTCATCCTTTGTTTGAACAGAACTTGCTGACTTCAGGAAAGCTCTAACGTGGCGGCCTGAATATAGTCAGTTAAATAAGGTATGAGTTAGTTAGTGCTTGCGAAAGCAAGATGTAAATAATACTGGGGTGTGGCGAAGCGGTTAACGCACCGGATTTTGATTCCGGCATACGAAGGTTCGAATCCTTCCACCCCAGCCATTTACAAACCATTAGCTATCTATATGCGCTACTATACGCGTCAGGTTATTGAAGAAAGTTATTCAGTGTCTATGACGTGGAATTAACCTTAAGCTTGCTTAAATTTTTTCTTAAAATAACCAGTGCTCATAACCCTTAAATCTAGGAGATAACCCAGTGTCGCTTGATAACCTATCAGTATTTAGTGGTAACGCTAATCCTCAGCTAGTTGCCGAGATTGTAGACTATCTAAAAGTACCACTAGGGAATGCTCGAGTAGAGCAATTTAGCGATGGTGAAATTACCGTCGAAATTGAAGAGAATATCCGTGGCCGAGACGTATT
>CAJQNY010000186.1 GCA_905479805.1 uncultured Arenicella sp. | reverse complement strand
GAGGAGTGGCCGACTCTCTTACGTGGGACAACCCGAAGGATTATATCGACCACTTAGAACAGGTTAAAATGGGCCCGAATGTAGTGACCATGATGCCGCATTCTATGCTTAGAATCGAAGTGATGGGTTTTGAAGCCAGTGTAAGCCGCGACCCTACTGAACTTGAGTTGGTGAAGATGCAGGAATTATTGCGCGAGTCATTGAGTCTGGGTTATGCGGGTTTTTCAACGGATGCCTTACCATTTCATTATCTTGCAAATCAGCCAAATTGCCATAAGACGATTCCGACGCAGTTCGCCAAATATGGCGAGTTAAAAAAGTTGACCCAAGTCGTGCGAGAAGAAGGCAAAACATGGCAGGCAACACCTCCAAAGGATAGTCCACTAGGAACATTGAAAACGTTTCTTCTCACTAGCGGCCGTCTGCACGGCAAGCCGTTGCGAACAACGGTGGTAGCCGCATTAGATGTGGCCAATAATCGCAATATTGTGCGCTTAGCCAAGACTCTCGCGAAGATGTTAAATAGCAAGTTGCTGCGCGGCGAATTTTATATGCAAGCATTGGGTGCGCCATTCAAAATTTGGTCTGATGGTGCAGTCACACCCATCGCTGAAGAAATACCAGAGCTTCGCGCTTTGAATGAGACCGATCTAGATGATCCTGAAGCACGCGCGATTATTTTAGATGATCCCGAGTACCGCGCTGCATTTAAGGCGATGTGGATGAAGGGCAAAACGGGCATTAGTTTTCACCGACTCAAACGTTTACTGCGCTTAGAGGATTACGCATTCGACAGATCGCTAGACAATATGAACATAGAGCTATGCCCGCATCAAGGTTGGCAAGGGCTGAGTTTTGCTGAAGTGTTTAATCGAGTTCAGCGCGTACAAGCCCGCATGGACACCCAAGATTTGTCTGATCAGGAGATCACACTTATTAACAGTGAGTTTTCCTGGGTGAAAGACGAAGCCGATTTCGTGCTGCAGGTGCTCCGCAGCTTCGACATTAATCTGTCGTGGTCAACGGTAACAGCAAACCGTGATATCAACGTGGTTAGAAAACTTCTCATGGACCCAAGCCTGCTTCCTGGCTTTAACGATAGCGGCGCGCATCTTACTAATATGGCCTTTTACGATGTGAATTTGCGTAGCCTGAAATTAGCATCTGAAGGCGGTGACCAAGATATAAGTTACATGGTGAAACGTTTGACCAAAGATGCGGCCGATGTGTTTGGGGTGGCGGGTGGAACAATAGATGTTGGCGATGTGGCCGATGTAATTCTAGTAGATCCTAATGTTCTCAATGACTACGACGGGGAGGCCAACGTACAGCGTATTTATCGAGATGAATTCCAGCATGATCAGTTGGTTAACCGCTCTACGGGTGTCGTGCCAATGGTCATGATAAACGGTAAAATTGCATGGCAAGATGACAAGTTTTCTGAGGGCCTTGGTAAGGAAATATTTGGCCGGTTGCTTAAGCCTACCGGCCTGAGCTCTTCATTGGGCTAACCGGCGAGTTCTAGAGCTTAGCTTAAGTGCAAGAATTACAAGGGTGGATGCTTGTTGAAATTGTGACTTTGTTGTTTCATTAATGTTGTTACAATTCACAGTATGAGTGCCTTCTTTATTGCTATTAATCGTGATGGGTCAGAATTCGATTCTGTTCTGGCACGGTCGATGCAGTCGCAAATAGACTGCTTCGGTATCGATGGTAGTGAGTTGATCGTTAGAGACAATTTTGCCATAGGATACCAACGCCACTGGACGGTTCCAGAAGAAATCGACGAGCATCAGCCGCTGCACGATCCAATACACAATACCTATTTTTTATTTCACGGTCGTTTGGATAATCGCGACGAATTAATGGCTTTGTTGAGCAATACTGTTGATTTACACATAAGCGATGCTGAATTACTTCACTTGTTGTTACTTGAATCGAATGAAGAGCAACTAAGTCGTATCAAAGGACCGTTTGTTTATGTGCTCTTCGATGTGGAGAATGAGCGAACCCTTGCCGCGCGTGATGCCATGGGCGGGCGACATCTAAACTACTTCATCGACGATGATGTGGTGATTCTCACTACCTACGAGATGTCTGCCGTTGCTCATCCAAAAGTTGACTACGATATTAACCAAGAGAAGTGGGTTCGCTGGATATCGTATCAAAGCGAACATCAGCCTGAGAGCTTTGTGCGCTGCTTAGCGGTACTCTTACCAGGAGAGCTGCTTACAATAGAGAGTAAGGCCCATAATCGTTCAAAATTCTACATTCCGGACCCAGAGAAGAGAGTGCGATTGAGTACTAAGCGAGAATACGCTGAGCGTTTTCACGAACTTCTGACGCAAGCTGTCGGTAGACGGTTACGCAGTATCAAGCCTGTTGGTTCGATGCTCAGTGGTGGCATGGACTCTGTCCCCATTTCAATTGTTGCTGCCCAGCTGTTAGCGATAGAAGGACAACGGTTAAAATCGTTTAGCTGGGTGTTCGATAAGTACTCTAACTGTGACGAACGGGTTTTCTCAGCCGGTGTTTGTGAAGATTTTGATATTGAACCGCATTGGATTAATTGCGATTCCGTCTGGCCAGCGTTTGATTCTACAACCCATGTGGATCCAGTTATTCCTTTGGGAACCGAATATTCTGAATTTAATCAATCGCTGTTGAGTGCTGCGAAAAAATCTAAGGTGGGTGTCATGCTTTCGGGTATTGGCGGTGACCTTCTCTATAGTGGTACAGGGAGTATTTTGATCGAATTAATGCTGGCGGGGCAGTGGCGGAATTTTTCGAAGGAGTTTAGGTATTTGTGGGTCAAAAGCCCAAACAAACTTCGGTTCTGCCGCAACCTGATTGTAGCTCCATTAGTTAAGCGTATTTTTGGGCATCATTGGCGCTCTAGAATAAGTCTTCCGGACTATTTGACCATAGAAGCCAAACAGCTAATGAAGTTTCAGCCTAGTTGGCTGACTAAAGTCGGCGCAAAAAGCCTACGCCCAAAGCAATACCGTAATCTTCTGGATGGGTTTGAGGGCGATGATGCCCATTTTGGTAGGCGTATGGAGGCTAAGTTTGGATTAGAAAAACGATACCCTCTCAGAGATCGTGATTTAGTTGAATTTATGCTCGCGATACCCGTCACCGAGCTCTACTCCTGTGGGGTAACTCGACCCATTGTAAAGGAGGCCTTTCGACAAGATTTTCGAGCAGAGCTGCAGCATCGACAAACTAAAACAGATTTCACCCCGGTGGTGTCAGAAGGTGTGATAAGTGATACCCGTTACTCTGCCTGGTTGAACCATCATAATCGTGATTGGCCCAGCTTTGTCAAAGAGCGTTACATTTTAGGTTCTAAGGATACCGACGCGGCGGCGAATCGGTTAAGATGGCAGTTAGCGTACTATGAGTTTTGGAAGGTTGTGTGCTACAATTTTTATCTTAAGAATTTGGGTGATACTGATGGGCGAGTCGATGAAAAACAATAATACTGATCTCCAAGGTGACAGGGTTGGGAGTTCTGTTGTGTGTGTACAAAAAAGTAATATCAAAAATTACGAAAAGCCAGTGCTAATCTCATACGGTGATGTACGTGACGTCACACTCGGCCCCACATTAGGGGGCGGAGAAAGTGGTAATGCACAGAGTCGATGCGACCGTGGTAATGTGCCAGATAACTGTATTACTTAAAGCAAGGTGATATAAGCCAACCGCTAGCTTATTTCTTAGTGGTGTCGGAATACGCGATATTTTTACAACGATTGACCCACGTTCACAATAGTAGAAGCAATTACTCGTGTTGAACCCGCCCGTATGGGGCTGGCTCTCCGTGACCTAAAATCTCTAAGAATAAATAAAAAGACCGCAAAACGCTTTGCGGTCTTTTTATGGATGCTTAAATCGAATTGGCTAAATGGAAAAGTCATTTCAATTAGTCGATTGTGAACGGCGGAAGTTTTTTAGCAATTTTATTTTTTTGCAATCGAACGTATTGGGGTATGCCGTTCTGATAGGGCGGGTAGTCTTCGCCTTGAATTAACGGTGAGAGATAGGTTCTACATTTATCGGTAATAAAAAAACCATCATCTGAAATATAATCGGCCGGCATCTTTTCTTCTACATTGGCCACGTCGGCTAGGTTTGCTTTGCCAATTTCCCAAAGGTAAGGTGAGTCTTGCGTGCGCACTATTGTCGGCATAATGGCATTTTCACCCGCAACTGCAAATTCAACAGCCGCTTTGCCTAAGGCATAAGCTTGCTCCATATCCGTTTTAGAGCCTATGTGGCGTGCAGCACGTTGTAAATAGTCGCACACAGCCCAATGGCATTTGAACTGTAAATTTTCTTTAATCAGGTTTGTGACTACAGGGGCAACCCCACCCAATTGCGCATGACCAAAGGCATCTTTAACACCAGAGTCGGCGAGGAATTTTCCGTCAGCGTATTTAACGCCCTCCGAAACGACAATGCTGCAAAACCCTTTGTTTTCTACTGTCTCATTTACTTTATCCAGAAACGCCTGTTGATCAAAATTTATTTCAGGAAACAGAATAATGTCAGGTCCTAAACCTCGTTCATCTGATGCCAACCCCGAAGCGGCTGCTATCCATCCAGCATGTCGACCCATTACCTCCATCACGAACACTTTGGTGGAAGACGAACTCATGGATTCTACATCCATTGATGCTTCTAGAATTGAAACAGCCACATACTTAGCGACCGAGCCAAAGCCGGGTGAGCAATCGGTAAATGGCAAGTCATTGTCGATGGTCTTTGGAACGCCAACACAGGTAATTGGATAACCCATAGTTTGTGAGATTTGCGATACCTTGTGCGATGTATCTTGCGAATCGCCACCACCGTTATAAAAGAAATAACGAATATTATGAGTCTTGAAAACCTCTATTAATCTTTCATATTGGGCCCTATGTTCTTCAATAGATTTGAGCTTATAACGGCATGAGCCAAAAGCACCAGAAGGTGTATATTTCAAGGCCTCAATATCGTGTGCTGTCTCAAGGCTGGTATCAATTAGATTTTCTGTTAAGGCTCCAATAATGCCATCTTGCCCTGCGTATACTTTATTGATTTTGTCAGGGTGATTTACCGCTGTTTGAATCACTCCGGCTGCGGAGGCATTGATGACTGGGGTGACACCGCCAGATTGGGCATAAAACGCATTGTAAGCTGTCATGAAATCTAAATGTTTTGGTAGTTAACTGTATGAGCGGAGCTTAGCGCAATATTGTTAAGGTTTGGAGAATAATTAGAGATTCTGTAACAATAAGCGCGCTTGGTTTTGCTTACTAAGTGTATAATTTTCAATCGAAAATAATGCTATGTAATTGGAAAACCTCCACATGCCCAAAATTTTAGTAACCGGGACCGACGGCGTTACCAGCGAAGTTATCGGTGAAGCCGGTTTAAGTTTGATGGAAGTCTTACGCGACGCAGAATACGAAGAAATACAAGCAATGTGTGGCGGAAGCTGTTCTTGCGCTACGTGCCATGTCCATATCAAGGAGGATTGGCAGTCCGGTCTTCCGCAAATTGAAGAGGATGAACAGCTTCTATTAGAGCTCGCAGATAATTATGACCCTGAACTTAGTCGACTATCATGCCAAATAGAGCTGTCGGGTGACCACGATGGCCTGCAAGTTTTGATCGTCGAAAGCGACTGATTCCAATTATTCTAATCTGAGACAGAAATAGCTATGGATCCTGTTACCCAAGGAATTTTGGGCGCGGTAGGTGCCGTGCTTGTTGCTAAGCCAGAACATAAGAAAACGGCTGCTGTATTAGGGGCTCTGGCAGGTATGTCTCCTGATCTGGATGTGTTGATCGCTTCCGACACTGACCCATTATTGGCGCTCGAATATCATCGGCAATTTACGCATTCCCTGCTTTTTATTCCGATAGGCGCGGCTATCTGCGCAGTATTGATGTACTTTGCTCTATTTCGCAACTGGCTCAGTTTTAAGCTGACGTATATTTATTGCCTTGCCGGCTACGCGACGCATGCGCTCTTAGATGCATGCACAACTTACGGAACTCAATTATTTTGGCCTTTGAGCAATGCGCGAGTTGCTTGGAATAATGTCTCAGTTGTCGATCCTCTATTTACGTTACCATTGTTGATACTATTGCTTTGGAGCTTATCTAATAGGTCGCGTAGAGCGGTGGTCTTCAGCCTTGCTTATGCTTTAGGGTATCTAGGTTTGGGTTTGCTTCAGCAGCAAAGAGCCGAACATTACGCTGTACACCTGGCGAAGAGCCGTAATCATCAGCCGATTAACCTAGGCCTCAAGCCCAGCTTCGCTAATATTCTGGTTTGGAAAAGCGTCTACGAACACGATGGTCGCTACTACGTCGATGCGGTACGCGCAGGGATTGAGGTTAGTATCATCGAAGGAACGTCTACCGAAAAATTGGATCTAAATAAACATTTCTCTTGGCTTGATACTGAGTCTCAGCAAGCGAGAGACGTTGTAAGATTTGCCTGGTTTTCGAATCAACACCTGGGCATCGATCCCCAAAACCCTTCGCGTATTATTGATATCCGATATTCACTTATCCCCAATCGTTTGGATGGGATGTGGGGAATCGTGCTTGATCAAGAAGCGTCAGCAGACCAACATGTCGCGTGGAATACTACACGACCAAAGGGATCAAAATTAAACAAAGAGGTCGATGTGTTTTGGGAAATGATTAAGAGCAATTAGTGTTGTTGGTTTAATTTTTCTTGATCTAAAATCCGTACAGAATCGGCACGATAAAACTAAATGATAGCCAAATAATAAGAGTGAGAGGGACACCTACTTTCAGAAAATCGCCAAAGGTATAACCTCCAGCGTTCATCACTAATAGATTGGTTTGATAAGCCATTGGTGTGGCGTAGCTCATATTGGCACCGAAGAGTACGGCCAATACAAATGCTTCAGGAGGTAAGCCGACTTCGTTCGCAATACTAATAGCGATAGGCGTGCCGATAACCGCTGCAGCATTGTTGGAGACAATGTTGGTTAACAAGGCCATGAGCAACATCAGCGCACTGAATATGACTCTATCGGGGGCACCCTGTGTTACTGCGACAAATTGGTGAGCCACATAGGCGGTCGCCCCAGTTTGAGTGAGCGCGGCCCCCAGAGCTAAACTGGCCACGACAATTAGAATTACTTGCGCGCTCAACGCTCGCTGAATATCCTGCCATTTAAGACAGTTGGTGAGCACCATGAGCAAGGAGCCAGCAACTGCACTGATTGAGATAGGCATAATGCCTAAAGCTGCAACAGTAATGGTCAGAGCCATAATGGCGATGGCGCGTGGTGCATATTTTGTGGAGGGTAGCTCGGTAGTGGCATCTAAGACTAAAAAGTGTCCACGCTTTTTGACTTCTTCAATGTACTCGCTAGAACCTTGTACTAGTAGGACATCGCCTAGCCTAAGGGGCGTACGCGCAATTCCTTGTGGCATAGACTCGAGCACTTTACCTTTACGGTGTATCGCGAGTGTGACCAGTTGATATACATCTGAGAAATGAGCTTCGTTCAAGGTCCGGTGGATCATCGGTGAGCCTCGGTCAATGACGAGCTCAGCCAGATGTTGTTCGTTGTCAGACAATGGGTTGTCTTCGCTCACTTGATGACCTTTAGAATAGAGCGTGGCACCGATCGTTCGTTCGTAATCTTTCAATCGACTAGGCGTATCTCTTACCAATAGTCGATCGCCCGCTCTAATGCGAGCATCAGGGAGGGGTACCGTAAAAGTATTCTCAGACCGCCTGATTCCAGATACTTGAATGGCACCTTCGGTTTCTTCGATAATTTCGGTTAAGGTTTTACCATCGGCAAAACTACCTTCTGGAATGTGCAAGTGGGCGGTGAAAATTCGTGGTGCGCTGTCTTCAAGGTTGGGTGTTCGGTTTGGCAGTAACTTAGGAGCGATTAGCCACAAGTAAAGAATCCCGATTGAACCCGCAATTGCAGCCGGCATGAAAAAGCTGAACATGCTTATTGTCTGCAACCCCATGTCTTGTGCAACACTGACCACAAGCAAGTTTGTGGACGTACCAATCGTCGTTGTCATCCCGCCCAACAGAGTTGCCAAACCCATAGGCATCAATATTCCAGAGGGTGAGCTCTTGGTTCGAATGGCGACATTCAGCATGATTGGCAGCAGCAGTACAACGATAGGGGTATTATTAACCACCGCACTCAACAGCGCAGACACAACCAAAGTGACCAACACTGATAAAGTCGGACTAAAAGACCAGAGCTTTGCAAGCGCACGTCCTACCGGATCAAGTGCACCGGTGCGGACAATGCCGTAGCCGGCGACCATTAAACCACAGACTGCGATCAACGCTTCGTGACCAAATCCAGAGAAAAACGACATAGGGTTTAGAACTTCACCGTTACTCGCGGTGTAGGGAAAAAGGCTAAAACTGATCGCCAGTAGCACAATCACCAATAAACTAGATGTCTCGAGAGGGATCCGATCTCGGGTAAATAGGATCAGAGCAGCCACTGTTAAAGCCAGTGACCAAATCGCATGTGGGTCTAAATGCATGGTGTTGTTCTTGATATTTCGTTGCTTGCATTATACGAGCTAAATACCAATTCAACACACGCAAGATTGTGTTTTAGTGAAAATAAATTTGAGGCTATCCAATTGCAGCAAAAATAAGACGATAACACTAAGGTGTATGGTACTATCGAAGCTCCAAACAATAGCTTTTAAATACCGCCTTTTAGGGCCACTCGCATCGATTAAATATGCTGGACGTCGTTCTTACAAATGAGATTATTGCCGTATTAGGGATTCTTTCATTTGCGGTGCTGTTATTTGTTTTTGAAGTAGTTCGAGTTGATGTAGTCGCAATGCTCGTCCTCGTGTTACTGGGGCTGTCTTCGATGGTTCCCGATTACAATGGCTTGATTCCAAGCTACCAACTCTTCCAAGGATTTTCCAGTAATGCCGTGATGTCGATTATCGCGGTAATGATCATTGGTGCTGGACTGGATAAAACCGGCGTGATGGGGCTGCTCGCGGCTATTATCCTTAAGCGGGCAGGGAATACCGAAAACCAGATAAACGTGACTCTGTCAGTCTGTGTGGCTTATATCTCTAGCTTTATGCAGAATATCGGCGCGGCGGCTTTGTTTTTACCTGTTGTGAGTAGAATTTCTCGAAGGACCGCTATCCCTCTATCGCGTTTACTAATGCCGATGGGGTTTTGCGCGATACTCGGTGGCACCATGACCATGGTTGGCTCCAGTCCGTTGATATTATTGAACGACCTACTTGAGAGTGCGAACCTTCACCTGCCAGATAATGCCATTCCAATGGAGAAGTTTGGTTTATTTGCGGTGACGCCGGTTGGTTTGGCTCTCGTCGGCACGGGTATTCTTTATTTTCTATTACTGGGTAAACGTATTTTGCCGGCCGCTGAGCGTAAGCCGCTAACCACTGAAAACCTACAATATTACCGAGATGTCTACGGTATTGATGGCAGAATCTTCGAAGTAACAGTGACCGCCGAAAGTGACCTAGTGGGCTTGATGCTCGGCCAAATTGAAACGCAAGGTCGTTCAGGTTGGATTCTTGGAATCAAAACCGGTAGCACGACACAAATAATTCCATCCCAAGAAGCTGAGATTGCGGAAGGGTCAGTACTCGCCATAATGGGCGCACGACAAGAAGTGGAAGACTATGCGTCGCGTTACAACCTAACCATCAGCCCTTATTTGAATGAATTTGCCGAGGCATTGAACCCGACCACGGCAGGTATTGCCGAAGTCGTAATTCCGCCAGATTCCGACCTAATCAATAAATCCATTAGTGAGATAGGAGTTCGTCGACGCTATGGAATGCGCATACTCACGGTGTATCGGGTAGATCAAGTCATCGATGAGGGCTTATCGTCGCTCCAGCTACAATCTGGGGATACCTTGCTGGTGCACAGTCGCTGGCAGGATATGATCAAAGTCTCTCAAGACAAGCAATTTGCCGTGGTAACGGATTTCCCGAAGGAAGAGTTCCGTACCCATAAGTTAAGAAATGCATCCATCGCCTTTTTCTTAGCCATTGGTTTAGTGTTATTTAGTGATTTGCCATTGGCGTTAGCCCTGATGGTAGGTGCTTTAGGGATGATTCTGGGTGGGGTATTGAATGCCGAAGAGGCCTATGATGCGGTGAGCTGGCAGACAGTTTTTCTGCTGGCATGTTTGATTCCTCTGGGGCTCGCGATGGAACAATCTGGAGCAGCTCAATATTTAGCTTATTACGCCCTTAACTTGATGGATGGATTTCCTGTTTGGGGAATTCAGCTATTCCTGGCCGTGATTGCAACTGTCTTTACTCTGGTTATGTCAAACGTCGGCGCGACGGTTCTCCTCGTTCCGCTATCAATACAGATGGCATTAGGCGTAGGTGCCGACCCAGCGATATTTGCTTTAACGGTTGCGTTGGCTACTTCAAATAGCTTCCTGATACCGACCCATCAAGTAAATGCACTTATTATGGGGCCAGCTGGGTATAGCGTCAGAGACTTCTTAAAGGCGGGTAGTTTGATGACTGTGTTGTTCTTAGTGGTCATGCTAGTCATGCTAAATTTATTTTATTAATATTCTGTTTTACCAAATTACAATAACTAAACTTTCCGGAAATTCATCATGAACCGTTTGTCGTTAAAATTTTTACAACGTTTATCCTTAATCTTGTCGTGCGTAATCCTTGCTTCATGCGGTGGCGGCGGTAGCTCTTCGGGTGCTGTCGAAGCAACCTTACCAGGAAGCAATACGCCTGCGAGTTTTGTGGGTGTTTATACAGGAACCTTAAATTTACGTGCTGAAGCATTAGGTCTTTCTGAAACCGATTCGGTGCCTATTACTATTACCGTGCAGGCTGATGGCAGGATCCGTTTTGATGGCGATGATCCAGATGAGACATTTACGGTGGGTGTCACAGATGACGGTAACTTTAGCGGAAACATACCAATCAACGAAGACCCATGCGTAGGATCGGTCGGTGTTACTGGCGTTGTAAATGGCACTACCGCCAGCGGGACCGTACAGGGAGAAGGGTCATGTCGAGTGAATGGCTTGAATCTAGATGTAGAGTTAACCGGCGACTTTAGTGCTAACAAGTAGTTTTTGCGGATAAAAAAATCACCTAAATGGGGGTTTTCTTTTCATATCCATAGCTACTAGACTATAGTTAAGTAAATAGGGTTGGGAGTCTAACCTTGTGCAGGTCAAAACTATTTTGGTCTACTTAACTAGATTCGCAGTTGTGGTCTCGTGGATGATTTTGTCGAGGCTCTCTGCACAACAATAATAATGAAAATCAACGGAGGTTTAGTATGTCAGCAGGTTCACACGATAAAGAATTAGAAGAATTCATGCATGGATTACAAAGGCGTAACCCAGGCGAAACAGAGTTTCATCAAGCCGTGGAAGAGGTCGCTGCGACCATACTTCCATTTATTGCAGACAAACCTAAGTACACTCAAGCACGTATTCTAGAGCGTATGTGTGAGCCTGATAGAGTTATCAGCTTTCGCGTTGCATGGGAAGATGATGACGGTAACGTAAGAGTTAACCGCGGTTATCGTATTCAGAATAACAACGCCATTGGGCCATATAAAGGCGGCATCCGTTTTCATAAAAGTGTTACCGCGAGTATCTTAAAGTTCCTTGCGTTTGAGCAAACCTTTAAGAACAGCCTCACTGGCCTACCTATGGGTGGCGGTAAGGGTGGGTCTGATTTTAACCCTCAAGGAAAATCAGATCGTGAAGTCATGCATTTTTGCCAAGCGTTCATGTCTGAACTATATCGCCACATTGGCCCGAATACAGATGTCCCAGCGGGTGACATTGGTGTAGGTGCCCGTGAGGTCAGCTATATGTTTGGTCAATACAAACGGTTGCGCAACGAATTTGTTGGCGTATTAACGGGTAAGGGCCTCGAGTTTGGTGGTAGTCAAATCCGTACCGAAGCCACTGGTTATGGCTGTGTGTATATGGCCAATGCCATGTTAAAGCAGCACGGCAAGAGCATGGAAGGGCAGGTTGCCTTGGTCTCAGGTTCGGGCAATGTTGCACAGTACACCTGTGAGAAAGCCACTGAGCTGGGCGCAACCGTCGTAACCATGTCTGACTCATCGGGTTTCATCTATGATAAAGACGGTATCGATGCTGAAAAGTTGGCTTACATCAAAGATTTAAAAGATGTACGTCGTGGCCGCATATCGGAATACGCAGACCAATACCCTAATGCTGAATTTCATGCCGGTGAACGCCCTTGGGGT
>CAJQNY010000185.1 GCA_905479805.1 uncultured Arenicella sp. | reverse complement strand
TGCCGGCCCCCGACGCTGTTTACCTCCGCGACCGCCTCTCTTTTTACTATTCGTTGATGGTGATCCATTGCCAATTTGGTTACCGCCTTGATTACCACCTTCAATACTATTACCAACGTTGGATTCAGCGTTACTATTTCGTTGGGAGTTTGTTCTGCGCGCCCTTGGGTTTGGCTTTCTACCCGACTTAGCAGATCCCTGCTGGCCGCCCCGGTTATTTCGGCCACCGCTGTTATTTCGACTATTACTATTGTTTCGACCGCCTTTTGCGTTGTTTCCGCTAGAACGACGCGCGTTATAATTGACGCTATTGCCGTTCATTTCACCATCAGCGTGCTGAGCATTCCCACTTTGTCGGTATTGCTCGCCCAACTCAGTAATCATTTCCTTTTTACGTTCGTCATCAACCTCTTGTATCTCGGTCCACCACTCACCAATTTCTTCGTCAACTTCGTGTAATGAAGTGCGTAACAAAAGAAAATCGTAGGCCGCCCTAAAGCGTCGATTACTTAAACTTGATTTAACCATCCTCGGATTCGCTTTTATGAGTCGAAAATGGATATTCCAGATATCTAAAATTATCTCTGCCAAACGGCGAGGCACCGCGACGTACTGGTTCTGATCTCGCAAGCCATCATTCATTGCGATACGCCACGCTTCAGCTTCTGACGTACCATCTTGCATTAAAATATGGGCATCAGCCTGAACCGGGTCCCACATCATACAAGCAAATAGAAAAGCTGGAATGACCGGCTTCCCTTGATGAATACGCTTATCGGTATTCTGTAGCGCTCTTTCAGGCATTCCTTCAACGCCTTCCACGACTAGTTGATCAGTGAATGGAAATAAATACTTGAATAGACCGTTCTTTCTTAACATCAAATAGGTCTCATAGGCCGCACCACCATGAAACAACTTCAATACCTCTTCAAACAATCGTGCAGACGATACATGAGATAGCAGCTTGCCTTCTTCTTCGATCATTTTGATCGCTTCAGGCTCCATGCTGAAGTTCAACTTGGCGGCAAACCTGACCACTCTTAACATTCTTACTGGGTCTTCTCGAAACCGCTGCTCTGGTGCACCAATGCTTATTAAACGTTGTTCAGCGATGTCTTCCATCCCGCCGAGAAAGTCCAGTATTTGATCCTCTACCGGATCGAAATACATTGCGTTTACACGAAAATCACGACGCACTACATCTTCTTCAATTGAACCATAGACATTGTCGCGAAGTAGCTGCCCTTGATCCCCCTCGCTCATTTCATTTGAAGCTACGTTTTCTCTGTCTTCAGCATTCGCTCTAAATGTTGCGACTTCGATTACTTCATAACCGAATCTAACGTGCACGATTTTAAACCGCCGACCAATAATGCGACCATTTCTAAATAACTTTTTAGTCTGCTCAGGCGTTGCATCGGTTGAAACGTCGAAATCTTTAGGCGTTTTACCTAGCAACAAATCGCGAACACATCCGCCGACCAAATACGCCTGGAAACCTGCATTTTGCAATTCATTAACCACCTTGAGGGCGTTATCACTTATTGCACTTTTGTCTATTCCGGCTTCAGTCGCGGATATTTTATTTACCTTTTTCAACATACTCTCTTTTTACTATTAAATATTTTGCTATTAAGCATTGTTATGCCCTTTCACTAGGCAAATGACATGCCTAGATATTCATTATTTGGTTGCTAACCCAGCGTAGTTATCTTCTTTATCGATTCAAAAATGTCAGGCTTGATAACTTAAAGAAGAGGCTCCAGCCCTTCACTATTTGAGTTTGTACAAGCAAGTACGAATCTATTATTTTTATATGATATCTAAATCTACTTTGAGCTAATTCTAAGAAACCGCCTTGGTTTCGTGATGTATCAGTTTATTATTTTACTTTCGCTACAGTTTTCAAGTTGCATTCGTGACGAACAATTTTATCGCCTTTCATCCAATCAGTGAAAATCCAGTTTCACTTACGTTTCTATCGTTAATTTTCGGGTATTCCTGACTTATTCAGAAGTCCGCATCACCTTATGTGTTTTTGATTTGGCAAAATGTGGGCTCATTAAAGAGAGCTATCCAAGCATAAATACCGACGGCTATTTTGCAGCGATTGTGCATGCAAGCACCTGAAGAGCCAGAGAATCTAAATCAACCCATAACTAACTGACTAACTGCACTCATTCTGCCTAAAACATTAATAAGTTACCAGCACTTTGAACACGAAAAAACATCTAACCGCGCGGGTGATGTTCAGCGTGAAGTGACTGCAAACGCTCACTTGCGACATGTGTATAAATTTGTGTGGTTGATAAGTCTGAATGACCAAGCAACATTTGCACAGATCTTAAATCAGCCCCATGATTGATCAAGTGTGTTGCAAATGCATGCCGAAGCGTGTGTGGTGACAAATTTTTGTTAATACCAGCATTAACGGCATGACGTTTAATCACATACCAAAATGCCTGTCGGCTCATAGCACTGCCGCGCGCTGTCAAAAAAACTGCATCACTCGCCTTCTCTCTTAATAACTCTGCCCTTGCCTGGTTGATGTATTTAGCTATCCAATCTATCGCCTGTTCACCCAAGGGGACTAAACGCTCCTTATTGCCCTTACCCACGATCCTCACTACCCCAACGTCTAGATTTACTTCAATCATCTTTAGATTGACTAACTCACTCACTCTTAAACCGGTGGCATAGAGCGTTTCCAACATTGCCCTATCGCGTAGACCAAGTGATGATTCAACCTTCGGACTGTCTAGCAAAGCCTCTACTTCAGTCTCACTTAAGGTTTTTGGCAGAGGTCGGCCTTGCTTGGGTGATAACACCTGAGCGCATGGATCCTTAAGAACTAAATTTTGGCGCACTTGGTATCGATAGAACCGCCGAAATGTAGAGAGTACACGTGCACTACTTGAGCCTTTATTGCCCTTTGCCAGCAGTGTTGCCAAAAACTTTTGGATATCAGCCTGATCCACATCAAGCAGACGTTTGGGATGAATGAATTTGGCCAATAACTGCATGTCCGACCGATAGGCGGCCAAGGTATTCTTCGACAAGCCAGACTCTAACCAAAGCGCGTCAGCAAACTGATCGATAGAGTCGTTATTCTCGAGTGAAATGTCGGCCATAGAAAAAGTATAGCAGTAAGTAAGGTGTCTCGGGATAAGTCGACGCGTAATTCAAGTAAGCTAAAATACCCAATCTTCGTTGAGATTCCGCAAACCACCTAGAACGAGTCAACGATTTCCCTGATTACAATTTATTGGTCCCTCAAGCAGCCATCGTCCAACAATTCCCGGCGTCGCTTAGCCCAATTGAAGGAATGTTAAGCTATTCTTATTTAACTCCTGAAGTATTCTGACATCTCTAGAAAATATCTGTCGGAGCCATTTTCTAGCCGTCGATCAAACGCAAAAAAGCCCGACATCCTAAAATAGGATCTCGAGCTTTTCATTTACAAAATGTGTTGTTACTAGTGACTAGCAACAACACATAGGAAACTTATTAACTAAGCTTCTCTTTGATTCTCGCAGCACGACCAGTAAGTTCGCGAAGATAATACAGCTTAGCACGACGTACCGCACCACGACGTTTAACCGTCACTGATTCAATAAGCGGGCTGTGCATTTGAAATACTCGTTCAACACCTTCGCCATAGGAGATTTTGCGTACTGTAAAAGCGGAATGCAGTCCACGGTTACGCTTTGCAATAACCACGCCTTCGTAGGCTTGAAGTCGCTCACGCGTACCTTCTTTAATTTTCACTTGAACAACGACGGTATCACCTGGCCCAAAATCAGGCATATCGCTTTTCAGCTGTTCGTTGTTAATTTCATCAATAATGTTAGTCATTTTAATCTCCACAGATTTAATTTTAGATACTATTGACCCATTTTTGGTCAAGGAAGTACCCTAAAGACTAGTTAAGGCTTTCGCCTATTAAAGCTCTCGCTTAAATTTTTCTAACAGATCAACTTGCTTATCTGTCAATTCAATTTTTTTCAACAAATCTGGACGTCGTAACCAAGTGCGCCCCAGAGATTGCATCATTCGCCAATCAGCAATTGCTTGATGGTCACCACTTAGTAACACGCCAGGCACTGATTGCCCTTCAAACTGTTCAGGCCTCGAATACTGCGGGCAATCTAAAAGCCCCTCAACAAATGAATCCTGCTTTGCCGACTCAGCATTACCCAAACTATTGGGTAATAACCTCGCAATGGCATCTATCATAACCATGGAAGGTAGTTCGCCGCCGGACAATACATAATCGCCAATCGACCATTCTTCATCAACCATGCTCGTAATTACACGTTCATCTACCCCTTCATATCGCCCTGCTAACAAAATCAGACTCGATTCCTGGGACAAACTATCTTGGGCAAATCTAGCAGCTGCTTGATGATTGAATTTTTCGCCCTGAGGACTCAAATAAATCACTGTAGGCTCACCATCACAGGCCAACCGTGCTGCCGTTATGGCTTTAAGAAGAGGTTCGAGCATCATAACCATGCCCGGCCCACCACCGTAAGGCCTACCATCGACTGTGCTGTGTTTGTCATCAGCAAAGTCTCTGGGGTTGTGAATAGTCAACGATAAAACGCCTTGCTTTATTGCGCGACTAATCACACCTTGTTCAGCGATTAGGCCAAACATTTCAGGAAAAATTGAAATAACGTGTATTTCCACTTCTGCCCTTTCTAACTGTCTAAGTAACTAGGGTCCCAATCAACTAACATTGTGCCCTCGGCCAAATTAACCTCATGCACGACATCGGTATAAGGTATCAACACCTCTTCCTTACCCGGTTCATTACTTGTTACCACTAGAACATCATTGGCGCCGGTTTCAACAATGGAATCTATGATTCCCATTTCTAAACCTTCAATATTCTTTACCGTTAGACCAATCAATTGTTGCCAATAGTACTCGCCTGCGGGAAGTTTAGGTAAATCACTTTGGCGAACCAAAATTTCAAACCCGTTAAGCGCAACCGCTTGATCACGCCCCTCAATCTCTTTAAATAGTGCAACAACGCCTTGGCCTTGTTCGCGACATTGCTGAACTTTATATTCAATCGGCTCTGCCTTGGCGTTGGACTTTAACCACCAGGAAGAGTAATCAGCGATGTCTATTCGGTTTCTCGTGTAGGAATGAAGCTTTACCCAGCCTTTAACTCCCCAAACACCGACTATTTTACCCAACTCAATATACATTTTTGATCTACTACATATATACAAATTTGAGCTAACTCACTACAGAACAATCGTCTGCAGTGAGTCATGCAATATAGATTTACTCAGCTTCTTCAGTTGCGGTCTCAGCTTCAGCGTCAGCCTCAGGAGCTTCTTCAGCTGGTGCTTCTTCAGCCGCCGCCGCTTCTTCAGCTTTTGCAGCATCTTCAGCCGCTTTAGCTTCAGCAGCTGCAGCGTCTTCTTTCGCTTTTACTGAATCCGCTTCAGCTTTTGCAGCTGCCGCTTTCTTTGCTTCTTTAGCAGCCGTAATTTTAGCTTTCTCTTCTTCAAGGGCTTCAGGGCCTTTGGCGAATTGCTTCAACAATGATGCAACGCGATCAGAAGGCTGAGCACCTTTACTGATCCAGTATTCAACGCGTTCTGTATCGATGCGTAAACGCTCTTCACCACCCACAGCACGTGGATTGAAAAAACCAATTCGCTCAATAAACTTTCCACGAGGAGAACGA
>CAJQNY010000184.1 GCA_905479805.1 uncultured Arenicella sp. | reverse complement strand
ATTATACGCAACGTCCATAGAGCTCACTCGATCGTTCCAATCTCGGTCTAAACACGCTACATCTCGACTAATTCGGGCAGACTGGCCACGTAAATTACTGTCTTCAAAGACTATCAAATCTAAGCCTCGAGGGACCTCGATGGAGGAGATGCTGTCATTGGCAATACGTAAATTCTTTAAACTGCGGTGTTCGCCGACTGGGACCTCTCTGCGTTCTCCGCGAAAATCACAATGCTCATAAACAACCACATAATCCGCACTATCATAACGTTGGTCATTATTATATTGAGCAAATGCTTGAGTGTTGCTCAAGGCCAAAACAGCGATCAATGTAGACCATTGAATGCTTCGAGCCGATTTAGTTAAATTCATTTCTGCCAATAAGTTCATAACTTCCCTCTTAGTCTGGGGTGTTTCATACGCAAACTGCGAGATCATGGATTTCGCCGTTCCTAATTATCGTGTCGAATTCAGTGTAGCAGCTCTTATTTGATATCTACATTTCACAAAGATCACATTAAGCTGTTTTAGGTAAACCTTTGTAAACAAGCCACTGTCTTCACGATCATGAGCAATGTTACTATGCTGGCATTAACCAAACCTGAATAAAACCAACACTTAAAATTATCATGAGCCGTTATTGGTCCGAACATACTCACTCATTGACTCCTTACGTCCCTGGAGAACAACCAAAGATAAACAACTTGGTAAAACTCAATACTAATGAAAATCCGTATGGCCCATCTCCTAACGTTATTGCAGCAATAAAGTCTGCAACAAATAGCAGTCTTCGCAAATACCCTGATCCTAATGGTTCGGCGCTTAAAACGACGATTGCTGATTACTACGAGCTCGATGCGAACCAAGTTTTTATTGGCAACAGCTCTGATGAGGTGCTTGGCCACACTTTTCGCGCCCTATTGGATCGTGATACTCCTTTATTATTTCCCGATATCACCTATAGCTTTTACCCTGTCTATTGCCAATTATTTGATATCGACTATAAGTTGATTCCCCTCGCGAACGACTTTTCTATTAATGTAGACAATTACGCGAACAACTCTAATGCCATTATATTTGCAAACCCAAATGCGCCAACAGGGATAGCTCTTAGTGCCACGCAGATTGAATTCATTTTGCAGAACAACCCAGATCAAGTTGTCGTCATCGATGAAGCCTATGCTGATTTTTCTGATCACAGTGCCAAAGACTTGATCTCCCGCTATAATAATTTATTGATTGTGCAAACGCTTTCGAAGTCTCGCTCATTGGCCGGACTCCGAGTCGGCCTCGCGCTCGGTCACGCTGATCTAATAGAAGGATTAGAAAGGGTGAAGAACAGTTTTCACCCCTACGCATTAGACGCACTCGCCTTAGCGGGCGCCCAGGCAGCATTCGAAGACGAAAATTACTTTAATAGAACACTATACAAAATAATCACAACACGAGATCACACCGCTGCCCAGTTAGTCGACCTAGGCTTTGAAGTATTACCCTCTGAAGCGAATTTTCTTTTTGCAAAACACCATGATAAATCCGCAATTGCGCTTTTCAATGGCTTGCGAGAGAACGGAATTGTCGTTCGTCATTTCGATAAACCGAGACTTGATAACTATTTGAGAATCAGTATTGGTACCGATGAAGAAATGAGTATCTTAATTAAGGAACTAAAAGTCTTATGTGAATAACGGGTAATGTTTGTCAGCTGAGTAGTTGCACTTGCAGTGCATCTACTTCTTTATCAGCTAACTCCAATTGATCAACAGCATAGCCGTGAAAGCTTCCGTACTTCTCTTTTACATAATCAAGTAATGTCTCGATATAAGTTATATCTGCATCCAATACAGGCTTAATCATTTCTCGGGGTTGACGAGCAAGCTTGCTTTGAAAATCTTGATAACCTTCCTTTGTCGTTGCGCCTCCGGCTAGCCAGGTCTCCATTCGGCCTTCTATTTCTTTCTGTGTGAGTAAATAATCGTCAACTATCTGTTGATCGTCCACGCCAATCAACGACAAAATCAATGCAGCAGCCACACCGGTTCTATCTTTACCTGCGGCACAATGAAAAACCAATGGAGTATTTCCCTCAGCGATTCGCAACAGCATCTTTTTGTAAATCGCTCTGTGGGTATAGAGTTTTTGCGGATAATTAATGCGCATTGCTTCACGTACTTGAGCAGGGTCGTTGGAATCTAGACTATCTCGCCAGCTACGAATCATGTGGTCCGATTTCTGGCCGCTGTCATGCTCTCGTTCTGAATGCCAAGACAACATTTCAGCATTCGGCACGGCTTCTGCAATGGTTGGGCTTTTATTACTTTCATCAGTGAAACGTAAATCCACGACAGTCTGAATGCCAAGAGCCGCCATATCTTGGATACCCTTAGGGCTCATCCGATTCAACTGTGCCGAGCGGTAAAGTTTCCCCCACTTTACCGAGCGTCCATCTGCGTTTATATAACCGCCCAAATCTCGGAAATTTAGAGTGCCTTCTATACTCAATACTCGCTGCTTCATTCTTAACACCCCTAAATTCGAATCCCCACAAAAATTTGCAGGGCATAATCGTTACTCGCAAAACACGCCTCGTGACCAACGTTCAAACTGATAAACCTCACCTCTCGCTGTGCTACCTATCACTAAACACTGAGCGCATTGGTTTGACCCCACATAAAATCGCACATTGGCTCTGATTTACATGTTTTGTAGCCACAAGTAATGGCACAATACGATGCTGGTCGAACCGAGAAGTACACAATAACAGGCATTACAGAAAATTATGGTCAACTGAGTGACAGCGTTTGGATCTATACAAGGTCTTTATGTCTATGGCCACAATCGGCGTAGCTCCAATACATTCAGAAACTTGATCCAAACTTAATACTCCAATAGGAACAATGCTTAATCACACGTTAAAACGATCCCTGATCCTAGGCTTCACCTTTATCTTTACCTTCGCCTTGCTGACAACGGCCGCATCGGCGCAATTTTGGTCGCAAAAAGAGCGTCAACTTCTCCCGGAAGAAGAGGCCTTTCAAGTTTCTGCTTATGTAAATGACGCCGGTATTTTGAAGGTTAACTGGACGATCGCGCAAGATTACTACATGTACCGGGATCAATTTCGTATCGAAGCGGCCAAACCTGATATCACCATAGAGATGTTAGAATTTCCCGAGGGGGAAATTGAAGATGACCCCGAGTTTGGTGAAGTCGTTGTGTATTTCTACAATGCAGAGTTAAGTGCCCGAGTGGTTAAAAACTCCTTGTCGAATGAAGACAAGGATTCTACGACGCGCCTACCGGTCAAAGTTGACTTAATTCTAAAAGGCCAGGGCTGCAATAAGCCTGTGGGAGTTTGCTACCCGCCGATGATAAGAAACGTGTCGCTGGAAACAACGCCACTAGCATCACTTACAGCATCGCAATACGATGCTCCACCTTCAAGTAAGAGCTTTCTAGCTTATATGGCGTCAGCGTTATTAGCTGGCCTACTATTAAGTTTCACACCTTGCGTACTGCCCATGATCCCAATTTTAGCAGGGGTGATAGCGGGCCAAAAAAATCCCAGTAAATTACGCTCTGGCTGGCTAGCGATATGTTACGTATTGGGGACCATCGTCACCTATATGATAGCCGGAGCATTAGCCGGCGCGACCGGCGCGCAACTGCAAGCCTATTTTCAAAACGTCTGGGTCATATCATCCATCAGCGCTTTGCTAGTTTTGCTCGCTGGCTCACTCTTCGGTTGGTTTAAAATTCAGATGCCCAGCAGCATTCAAAGCAAATTGAGTACTACTAATGTTGAGGGGAAATCAGCATCTTGGTCCAGTTTTGTACTTGGCCTAATCTCTGCGTTAGTTGTTGGCGCATGCGTCTCTCCAATTCTCATTGTTACTCTCGGTGCAGCCATCACACAGGGAGACCCCGTACTAGGCGCGGCCATTATGGGTTCGATGGCGGTAGGGATGGGGACCCTATTGGTATTGTTTGGATTTGGAGCTGGTTGGATCTTACCCAAAGCAGGCGGGTGGATGAATCAGGTACAAGTTATTTTTGGCTTCATGGTGCTCGGCGTCGCCATTTATCTACTCAGTGCCCTGCCTTTTATTCCCAGCCTATATCTATGGGCAGCCCTACTTCTTTGCACTGGATTCTATGTTTGGGGCTTGGCTTCTGAAATCAACTCTGGCACCCCGAACAGCCTAACATCGAGCGCGTTGCGTACTATTGGCGCAATCACCATACTATGGGGCGCCATGGCTTTGGTGGGCGGTACCTTGAAGGGTAATGACATATTACGACCTCTCGGTTCATTAACGTTCAATTCGGGTAGTACGGCCGCGAGTTCGAGAGCAGATTTACCTTTCCAGCGCACCAGTAAACTAGCCGACGTAAAAACGTTCTTAGAAGATGCAAAACAGGCGGGTAAACCGGCTCTCATAGATTTTTGTGCGGACATAGTTAATCTAAATAAGTGATTTGGATAGGCTAATTGAATAGATGAAGTAGTCTAATGGGCGAACCTTAACAATGCTGCGAGCGCATTACAAACCCCTTGGCTTTATATTCCATGTGGTGGTTTGTGGTTATTGAACCGATTTTTTGACGAGCTCTA
>CAJQNY010000183.1 GCA_905479805.1 uncultured Arenicella sp. | reverse complement strand
GGTATAACCTGCGCGAAATTTGATTGTAAGACTGAGTCTAAAGTGTCAGACCATTCAGCCACTGACCCGCCCGCTTCTAGATCGATATTCGGATAGCTTCGGTTAAAAAATAGATCGCCCATAACCATGGTGTTCTCTTCTTCAATTAAAACAACCAAATCGCCATCGGTATGACCTCTGCCTGGGTGAATCAATTGCAGTGTCTTGCCGCCGACAGTCAATGTTTGTCGGTCACTAAACGTTTCATTGGGTAGGAATTGCGCCGCGTCGCCCTCCCAAAACCCGGCATCTAAGGCCGTGAGATGAGACAGAGTTCTCTCCGTTGAGATAACCCGAGTACCCGGAGTAAAGCCAGGATTGCCATGGGTGTGGTCGAGATGGTAGTGCGTGTTAATAATGAGAGCGGTATCGGTGCCCGTTAATTCTCGAACTTTGGCATTAATCAGCTTTCCTTGCATCGCAAACGTCATGGAATCGACGATTACCGCGCCCGCGTCAGTTTTCAAAACGGTGGTATTACCCCCAATGCCGCGAATAACGTGAAGGTCATCACTTAGTTTTTCTACTTCTAGAGACCGGATTTGCACAAACAAAAATGCAGCAAATACCATGACAATTAAAAGCAAAACTATTAATATCTTTTTAAAGGTTTTCATGATGTGTTGATTGGCGAGCTCTTGTTTTTAACGATGAGCAACACTATAAACCAGTAATGTATAAGCTGTAGCAGAACTTGCGAGAAAAATTATGTCAGACCCGATAATTGAGTTAATTAAACTGGAAAATGGTGATATTGCTCTGCGCCATTCTGATGCGCCAGATGAGCACTTACTGACCATTAATTTCAGTGAGCAAATTCGAAATTTTCTCGAGTTTGATCAAATGGAGGTGGCGCGAGCCATGGTTGAAGCAGGAATGGACAAGTACCGAGACATCCAAGTGCAACGTATCGAAGAAGTAAAGGAAGCCACTGACTCTGGCAGGCTGCACTAATCTAAAGTTGGCTGTGAGGAGCGTTCAAGGCTCCTAGCGCACTCTCGAAATTGATTGGCGAAATCAATTAGCGAAACTGATTAGTAAAATCGATTAACAAAGGCTATATGCTGGCTTGACCCCAGTAGTTATACGTCGCAAATCGAGGGCCCTTAATAAAACCGCTGTCGATCTTTTCGATTGTAAAGCCGGTTTGCTCAAGGCAGCTGGGAACATCTCGAGTTAGGTTACAGCCGGCGGTAAAAGTACGCCAAACAGGATTAATGCGATGTTGCCACTTCCTGGTGCTCTCATCTGGCGCCAACCCATGTTCGCAAAACAACAGTTTTCCATCTGGTTTTAACACGCGTTTCATTTCTCCTAAAGCCTGCTCCCAACCAGCGATGCTGCAGAGCGTATAGGTAAGTAGTACCGTGTCTGCGCTTGCATCTTCAAGCGGAATTTCCTCGCTAGGTAAGCCTAACCATTCAACTTCTAAATCACTTTCAGCTAGATTTTTTTGTGCCTTTTTGCGCATTCCTTCTGATGGTTCTAAGCCCCATATTGATTCGACTTTGTCTGCGTCATAAAACGGTAGGTTGAGTCCGGAACCCATTCCCACTTCCAAAACTTTGCCTTTGGCATGCGGAACTACAAAACTACGCTGTTTGGAAATTGCGCCTACCCCACACAAGCAGTTAGTAAGATGTGGTACGCAATAATCTTCGTAAAGGCTCATAGTTTCCTCTTAAGCTGAATCAAATGTCACCTATAGTATAGTTTACTCCGGAGCGAACAGTTAGAATCGATTGTTCTAATCGAAACTTCCTATCCATTAAAGGTTCTACATGTGGTACGCAATAATCAGTGAAGATGTTGAAAGTAGCCTAGCGCTGCGAAAAATACATCGGCCAGCACATTTGGCCAGGTTGACGGAATTGAATGAATTGGATCGATTGCTTATTGCAGGCCCGCATCCTGCAATCGATTCTGCAGATCCGGGTGAATCTGGTTTTTCAGGGAGCTTGGTCGTTGCGGATTTCGATTCACTGGGAGAAGCACAGGCCTGGGCAGATCAAGACCCCTATTTATTAAATGGTGTCTATCAAAAAGTGGTTGTTAAGCCCTACCTTAAAGTTTTACCTTGATATATTTTGACGATCTTTCGCTATGAAAACAAAACTCACTACCATTGATATTGCCAAGCAGGCCTTTCATTTTTCGGCGGCACATTTTACTGTGTTTTCGGCCACCAACCGAGAAAGGTTGCATGGTCACAATTTTCGCCTTGGCGTAGCCATTACAGGTGAAGTAGATGAGAATGGCTTGTGCTTTGATTACGCAGTATATAAAGATTTATTGAAGGAAATTTGCGCCCGGTATGACGAATTCACATTGATTGCTGAGCGGTCCCCGCATCTTAAGATTGAGGATGATGGCGACTTTCATGTAGTGACGCACAATAATATTGCCGTGCCATTACTCAAAACCGACACCATCCTTCTACCGATACGAAACGTGACTATTGATGAGATGGCGCATTTCTTTTTGGAAGAAGTGTTGGGTGACCGAAGCTTAGTGACTGAATTAAAAATCCATAAAATAGAACTAAGGATATCCAGCGGCCCAGATCAATGGGGTATCGCTTCTTGGGAGAGGTAGACGTGCAGGTGCAGGTGCAGGAGCAGGGTTCAAACCTAGCGATCAGCGGTTCAGAGTTACAGGAGCGACGCGAACGTGTGTTCCTGTTGTTGGCCGGATTTTTTCTATGCGCCATGACTTTATTGAATGTTATTGGCATCACCCGCTTTGTTCAATTAGGCCCCATGCAAATTGCGGTGGGTGTGTTGGCCTACCCATTAACGTTTTTGTGCACAGACCTAGTCAGTGAGCTTTACGGCAAAAAACGAGCTAACTTTTTAGTGAGTGTCGGGCTCATTTTGAATGTATTTATTCTGGCAATAATGACCTTGGCTAATGCAATGCCTTCGGTTGATGCAATAGCACAGCCACCGTGGCAAACCATAGAGTTAGCTAACTCTATTAGCCTGCCAAATGGCACGGTAGTGGAGCAGTCTGTCGATTTATTCCGCCTTGTTTACGCGTGTACAGCGGGAGCAGTTTTCGCTTCTATGGTGGCCTATATCGCAGCACAATATATTGATGTGCATTTGTTTCATTGGATAAAGAAAAAGACTAATGGCAAGCATTTGTGGTTACGCAACAACGGCAGCACATTGGTCAGTCAGGCGGTGGATTCGATTGCGGTAATCAGCATTACCTTTGGCGCAGCTTATTTTGCAGGGCAGATGACATTAAACGCCATTCTCTTTCTGATGTTCAGTAATTATATGTTCAAAATGCTAGCGGCGATTTTGGACACACCCATAATTTATTTTTTGGTCAGTAAGCTACGACCATATTTACAAATTGAAGACAATAATGATTAATTTCACTTGGAAATAAAATGACCAAAACATTAGTGATAACTGGCGCAAGCAAAGGGATTGGCCTAGCAACGGCTAAGTTGTTTGTCGAACAGGGCTACAACGTAGTTAACTTGTCGCGCACGGTATGTGATTTAGCCGGGGTCAGCAATTTGAAAGTTGATTTGGCGAATCACGGTTGGGCGAATGAATGGAGCGAAGAGTTGGTGAGCCAAGTGGGTGATCCAGACCAACTTGTACTCGTCCACAACGCGGCCATTATGACCAAAGATTCGATAGGGGATATTGATCCGGCTGTGCTTGCTCAGGTGCTACAGCTCAATGTTGTAGCGCCCGCGCAGTTGAATAGAATGTTGCTACCGAAAATGCAAACCGGCTCTGCTATTTTATACGTCAGTTCGACCTTAGGGACCAAAGCTGTTGCTAATACTCACGCTTACGTGATTTCAAAGCATGCGGCAATTGGGCAAATGCGAGCCAGTTGCCAAGACCTAGTTGGCAGCGGCATCCATACCGCGGCAGTTTGCCCAGGATTCACAGAAACAGAAATGTTGCAGGCTCATCTTGGAGAAAATCCTGAGCTTTATAAAGAGATCACATCAACTATCGCGCTTGGCCGTTTAGTGCAGCCAGCTGAAATTGCCGATACACTCTGGTTTTGTTCGCAGAGCCCAGCAATTAACGGCGCCGTAATACACGCAAA
>CAJQNY010000182.1 GCA_905479805.1 uncultured Arenicella sp. | reverse complement strand
GATATTAAACTTGTTCAAAAGAAACTATTGCAGCAAGGTGCACGAATACATTAATGATAGAACTCTATCAAGATGTCCATAGTCGCCACCAAGAACTGTAAATAACAAATAATTAGAAACCGGAGTATCAAGCCAATGCGTATCGCCAATCTGCTCATCATTCTTTCCATTTTTTTGATGGCTTGCGAATCTTCATCACCAGACACAGTAACTGCATCTAATGCTGAAGCTGTTTCTATCGACAACGATAAAATGTCCAAGCCAGTTAGTGCAGTAGGAGTTGATAAGGCAGGCGAGGAATCTCCTTATGCTGTCGGTTCTTATACCACCTTCATCCACGATGCATCACGGCCGTACGATAACGTAGCGGGCGTTAACGTGGGGCAACGCTCAATGATTACTGAAGTTTGGTATCCAGTCGATCATGGCGTTGCGACTAGTGGCGCATACAAGAAGGCTACCTACGGTGATTATGTGTTCCGCGATGAACAAGTGCACCACTTGATGATGACGCAAACCACCTTTTTTCACCTAACACCCGAGTATGTCAATGAAGGCGTAAACCAAGAGCAGATCGACGCCGGCATTAGCGAGCTTTTTGATCGTCCTCGCCAGAGCTTTATTAATGCGCCTTTGGCTGCGAGTACTTCGCCATGGCCGGTAGTGGTGATGACGCATGGTGATGCGGGTAGTCGCTACAATATGGAGAGTGCTTGCGAATATTTAGCCGCTAACGGTTATGTTGTAATTGCGCCAGAACACACGGGCAATTCTCCGTTTTCTTTTACCGGAAAGGATCCCACACTAGAGACAAGCATGGTCGATGTGAAGCCATTCTTAAATGCAGATGGCACTTACGGGAGTAAGGAAAATTTCGGACAGACTTATACACCACTGATTCGCGACCGCAGCGATCCGCAAGCTTTAGTGAACCTAGATAATTCGTTGCTGCAACGGGTGAATGATCTCCGTGCTACGCTCACAGAGCTAGACGCCATGAATGAAGATGGGCGTTTCTCGGGAAAACTCGATTTAGATAGAATCGGCCTGATGGGTCGATCTTTTGGGGGAACTACAACGTTGGCAGGTCTGGCGTTAGAAGATCGTTTTACTGCAGGCGTCGCGGTTGTTCCTCTGTTAATGCCTGATGTCAGGACTGGATTGCCGAAGGAAATGTTAAAAGCGACTGAGTCAGTGATCTTAAATGCTCAAGGCCCTTCTGCAATCAGTGAAATAAATAAACCCACAATGCTATTAAGCGGTGCCGAAGACTCACTGATAATTGGTGTGGGTGCAGAAGTGGCAAAAACATCTGGTGGAACATTGCCGACACCTAATAATCCACTGCCGCCCTTGAGAGCCGCTTACGAAAAATCAAATGCTCCTGTTTTTTGGGGCTTGCTAAAAGACTCCAACCATTCGAGCTTTGGTGTTTCTGGTGGATATTGGTGGCCGCAGCTAAAGCCAAATACGCAGGCTCGCTATTTTGATCAAAACGATGTGTTCACCTTAATCAAGCCGGAAATCGCACACAACATTCAAAAGCAAAAAGTTTTGGAGTTCTTTGAAGTGATGATAAAGCAAGATGATGCTGCTAGAACAAAGTTAATTGAAAATCAATTTGTTGAACAAGGATTGATTTACGAATCTAGAAATTTCTAGTCCTTACAATTTAGCTCGATAACCATGGTTCACTCTGTACTCGAAGCATCGCTTCAATACGGCTATCAACATTGAGTTTATGAAGGATGGATGAAACGTGATTCTCAACGGTACGATGTGAACGTGATAGGGCAGTAGCAATTTCTTGGTTGCTGGCTCCGTTGGATAGGTGTTTCAGGACTTCTTGTTCTTTTGCGGTTAAGCCAGCTGGGTGCTGACTTGCTTTTTTATATGGCCCTCGTCGGGCACGCGGCAATTTTCCTAAGAAGCCTTGTTCACTCGAGCGCTTGCGTAGAATTCCGAGTGCCGCCTTTGCTTGAGTTGATTCAAATAGTGTATTCGCTTCGATGTAGGCTTGTTGAGCAAAGTCGCCCTCTATCATCAATAAACACATGGCTGCGTTGTACGGCATATTTAGTTCCAGCCAAGAGTCTGCGGCCTTGGCGAATTCACCACTGAGTTCCAAAGAATAGGGTGTGGGTAATTCTATCTCCTTCATTGGCGTGTGTGGGTGATTGAACCGCATGGACCAACTTAGTAACTCGCCGGTTTGCCATGCGTTTAAACAGCCTGAGTCTAGCTCAAGCAGCCACTTTAAATGTACATGAGCATCGTTAGGTTTCTCTTTGAGCCAGGCGGCTTCTATTAAGCCAAAACGCGCAGGCATGATGTACTGCAACTCCTCTGTTGCTTGAGCATGTTCCAAGGCTTGTTGTAATAGCTCGTCGCTACTCGAATCAGCTAAGCGAGCCCTCACTCGTGCAAGTACCAATAGCGAAGGTAATTTCATTAGCAATGTTTGGTTGTCCAAAGTTTGAACGCCCGCAGCGATAGTCTCAGCATCAATTAAGCGTCCTTGTTCGAACCTGAGCTGCGCCTGTATGCCGACTAAATAGTAAGTCCATGATTCAAGGTCATGAGATACATCGAAGGCAATGCCTTCGGAGATCAATTTTTCACCCAATTCAAGCTTCTTAAACCGAACGCAATAGTCCGAATAATTGGTATATACCCGCGCAGCATCCTCGTGCAGGCCATGGGTGTGTGCTAAAGCGAGACTCTCATGCAACATCGCTTCACCTTGGGTATCGCCCTGTAATAAAAAGGCGGTTCCGATATTGTTGAGGGCGTGTATCCGAACTTCAGGCTGGTTAAACTGTTGTTCAAGTTCTAGAGCTTTATTGCCCCACTTTACTGCTTCATCAGTACGCCCGTTTAACATGTCTAATTGTGAGCGCATCGAATAAGCCATTGCACGTTCACCAGAAACTGGAATAGCTTCATAGGTCTTAATTGCTTCGTTAGCGAACTGCTCGGCTTGTGCGGCCTGACCCTGATACCAGTACAA
>CAJQNY010000181.1 GCA_905479805.1 uncultured Arenicella sp. | reverse complement strand
AAATAAGTCCACCCTAGGGTGACAACAGGCCTTGGTAGCGAAAGTTACCAAGGCCTGTTTGCTATGGGCTGCATGCATTGATTGACTATTCGTGACACATAAACCTCGCTAGTAAAAATAAATCAGATCGCTGTTTTAATTTAAGGTTAGGTTGCGTTTTGACAGAAAGAAAAATTGCATGCTGACTTCATTTTTTTTGTAACTACTGTTTGCCAATTTACGGTTTAATCCATTTTTCAAAAATGGTTTTTGTTAAACGGAATAAAAGCCAGCAGAGTTGCTACGTGAGGAAAATATGAAGATAGGTTTTATTGGTCTTGGTAATGTTGGCGCAAAATTGGCGGGCAACTTAATGAACAACGGTTTTGATCTGGCGGTGAGAGAACTTGATAAGAGTCTGGCACAACCGTTTATTGATCGCGGTGCTGCTTGGGCTGAGTCGCCGAAAGAGTTGGTTGAGATGGTCGACCTCGTCATTACCTGTTTGCCTTCTCCAACGGCGTGTTCACAAGTGATGGAAGCCGAAGACGGTATTCTCGCGGGAATCGGGCCGGGCAAACTTTGGATGGAGATGAGTACCACCGATGAGTCAGAAGTGCGTAGGCTGTGCGAGATGGTTATTGCCAAAGGCGGTGAAGCATTGGAGTCGCCCGTATCAGGTGGTTGTCATCGGGCAGCGACTGGTAATATCTCGATTTTAGTGGGTGGCGAACGCGCTACATTCGAGAAGGCGCTACCAGTACTCACTGTGCTTGGGCGTAGAGTGCTGCACACCGGTGAGATCGGATCTGCTTCGGTGTTAAAAGTAATGACTAATTATCTTGCTACGGTGAACCTGGTGTCTTTGGCCGAAGCCTTAACGGTTGCGAAGAAGGCTGGTCTAGACCTGAATACTACTTACGAAGCGATTAAGATTTCTTCGGGAACCTCGTTTGTACACGAAACTGAGTCTCAAGTAATTCTAAATGGCAGCCGAGATATCAGCTTCACTATGGATTTGGTGATTAAGGATGTCGGCTTATTTGATTCGTGGTCGCAAGAAGTGGGTGTGCCTCTAGAGTTATCACCATTGGTGTTGGATATTTTCAAAGATGGCGCGGAGCGATATGGGCCTAGAGAATTATCACCTAACATCATACGTAGGCTAGAGGACGTTGCAGGTGTGAAAGTGCTTGCGCCAGGTTTTCCCACAGAGATGGTGGATGATGAACCGCCTGCAATAGGGGCAGAAGTGATTCCAAAAGGCCGTGAAGTTTGATTGGTAAATAAATAAGGGGCCGGAAGTTATAGCGGATTCGCTATACTCAGCGGTTCATACAAACTAATTGTTAATCGGGGCCTTATGTCGTCACCCATCATTCTTCCCAGAATAATGCAGATTGGTAAGGGGGCAAGTAAGGAACTTGCACCTGTATTGCAAAGCATGGGATGTTATCGCCCTCTAATTATCACCGATGAGATGATGGTGCAACTCAAGTACATTGAGTTAATAGGGCAGGGTTTGACCGATAGCGGGATTCACTATGATGTTTTCGATGAGACTGTCCCAGAACCCACCGTCGTATCCATATTGGCCGGTGTCGAACTTGCTGCAAAGGGTGATTATGATTGTTTAGTAGCGATTGGCGGCGGTAGCCCGATTGATAGTGCCAAGGCGATTTCAATCTTAGCCAAGTTTGGTGGCGAGATGCGTGACTATAAAGTACCGCGTGTCGTGAACGAACTAGGTTTACCGGTTATCGCCATCCCCACTACCGCTGGGACTGGGTCTGAAGCCACGCGCTTCACCGTGATAACGGATGAAACCAGCGATGAAAAAATGCTGTGTATGGGGGAAGGCTTCATGCCTATGGCGGCATTGGTCGACTATGAGCTTACGCTTAGTCTGCCGCCCCGAACCACAGCCGATACCGGAATAGATGCGCTTACTCATGCAATGGAGGCCTATGTAAGCCGAAAAGCAAATCCATACTCGGATAGCCAAGCCATAGCCGCAATGCAGCTAATAGCCCCAAATCTTCGAACCGTTTATCAGGATGGGAAAAATAGAGCAGCCAGAGAAAAGGTGATGTTGGGTGCTGCTTTAGCCGGAATCGCTTTCTCTAATGCATCAGTCGCATTGGTTCATGGTATGAGCAGGCCAATCGGAGCGTTTTTTCACGTACCGCATGGCCTATCCAATGCTATGTTGCTTCCCACTGTGACTGAGTACTCGATACCCGGCTCTTCGCAAAGATACGCTGATTGCGCGCGTGCAATGGGGGTTGCCACAGAAAAAGATGACACCGAGACGGCAAATCACAAATTATTGATAGAGCTTAAGCAGTTAAACTCTGAATTACAGGTTCCGAGCCCAGCCGAATTTGGTATCGATAAACAGGCCTTTTGGGATGTTTCAAAGACCATGGCAGAACAAGCACTGGCTTCTGGCTCACCGTCGAATAATCCACGCGTCCCCAGTGTTGATGAAATGATTGAGATATACCAAAGCTTATGGTGAGCATTAGCCCCAAAATATGACATAAGTCCCACTAATAAAGCCCATTAATGTTGCGCATAAGCCACATTTTGGAGCCTAGAGTGGTAGGATTGGACAAATCATGTCTCTTAGAGATAGGTTTTAATTTAAGCTGAGCTGGTAAACTCGAAGGGCATTGAGAGTGGTTTAACAAGAAGAATAGTCAAAGAACCACCGATTAGCCTCATTTCACTAGTGATATCCGTTAACTCTGGGCCTCGATAATTACCCGGATTGTGAGCGATTTAATGGTGTGGTTTTAATCACACAGTGAACGATGACAAACGTATGATGATTTTTGTGAATTACTTATTACCAATAAGAATTCATAAATCAAACTTATTAAAGGTCACTTATAAGTAATTTGTGAAAAGCGCTTATACCAGTTACCTTTTATAGCAGTACTAGAAAAAGATAAATATTCTAAACCCTGAGGAGATAAATTGATGAATAACCAAGCATTTATGCATCGCAAAAAACTAGTCGCCCTAGCGATTGGCGCGATGACTACCGCTGGCACCGCGAGTGCGCAATTGGAGGAGATTGTAGTAACGGCCACCAAGCGTGCCGCTAGCATGCAAGACATTCCAGTATCAATCCAAGCTGTAACTGGTGATACCCTAAAAGAACTAGGCGTACAAACGTTTGACGAGTATGTTGAATACTTACCAAATGTAGTCAGTGCTGGTAACGGTCCTGGTCAAAAAGAAATTTATATCCGTGGTTCTGCCGGAGAACAGTCTTCAATCACAGTTGGACCAGCGCAGGGTTCTGCGCCTGGTGTAGCATTATACGTTGATGAGATGCCTGTTTCCTTTGGTGCTCGAAATCTAGACGTTTATGCAGCTGACCTTGCGCGGGTTGAGGTTCTAGCAGGACCTCAAGGCACATTGTTTGGTGCAAGCTCACAGTCTGGTACGGTAAGACTAATTACCAACAAGCCAAACATAGATGAATTTGAGGCACGCGTTGATTTAGGTCTTAGCACGACTGATGGTGGTGGCGAAAGCAATAAATTTGAAGGAATGGTTAATATTCCTCTTTCAGATAAAGCCGCTTTACGCATTGTTGGTTATCGTGATGACCAAGGTGGTTGGATTGATAACGTCAACTCAACGTTCACTCCAAGTGGTCAAGT
>CAJQNY010000180.1 GCA_905479805.1 uncultured Arenicella sp. | reverse complement strand
AGCGCATTTTGTAGCCGATGGGCTCGCAGCAATGATTGATGGGCTTTGGTTACGCGGTTCCTTTTCCACGCAGGGCATAGATACTGAAGCAGCATCGCAGCTATGTATCGACTACATCCAGCTGCAATTACCCGGTGAAATTTTTTAGTACTGATTTACATGGGCATAGCGACCTAGAAATTAGCCGACAATTCGCCACGGATCTGTCTAGACCTCAAATGCATAATCAACACATTGATAATGCCTTGGAAATGGCATGTGAATGCATTTGCACTTTGTTGACTGACTGCATTCAATAGGTTACTTTCATTATTATTACTTGAACGTTCAATATAAAAGAGAATGGATCTTAATTGCTAGATAAGCTATCTCGACGTATTGCTCGATGATCGGTGAATTTAGTACAAAACCAACCTCTAGGCGTAGCAGGTTTGCTCGAAGAGCTTGTCTAGAAATGAGCAGGCGCTTCTCAATAGCCAATACCCAGCATCTTGTTTCAAAATGGAAGGAAAATGACAAAGTCGATGAACACACATGAATACGATTATGTAATTGTAGGTGCTGGCTCAGCAGGCTGTATTTTAGCTAATCGCTTGAGCGCAGACCCGGACAATAAAGTGCTATTGGTAGAGGCCGGTGGCAGCGACAAGAGCATTTTCATTAAGATGCCCACCGCCTTGTCTTACCCAATGAATACGACCAAATACAATTGGGATTTTCATACACAAGCCGAGCCACATCTTGATGGACGAAAAATGCATTGTCCACGCGGTAAAGTATTGGGCGGCTCATCATCCATCAATGGCATGGTATTTGTGCGTGGACACGGCGGCGACTACGATGAATGGGAAGCAGAAGGAGCACAAGGCTGGAGCTATAAGGACTGCCTCCCCTATTTCAAAAAGCTAGAAACCTGGCAAGAAGGTGAAAGCGCGTATCGAGGCGGCAGTGGCCCAGTGGGTGTGTGCGGCGGCAACAATATGCGTAACCCGCTGTACAAAACCTTTATCAAGGCCGGATCGGAAGCTGGCTACCCAACCACCGACGATTACAATGGCCATCAACAAGAAGGCTTTGGAGCTATGGATATGAACGTCAAAGGGGGCGTACGCGATTCTACGGCTAGGGCTTATCTAGACCCAATTCGTCGCAGGAAAAATCTGACGGTCTTAAGTCACTCCAAGGTATTGAAAGTTCTTTTTACGGGCAAGCGAGCGACAGGAATTTTGCTGGAGCGGCGCCGCAAGCAAGTTATGATAAATGCGACTAAAGAAGTCATCCTAAGTGCTGGTTCAATTGGCTCACCCACTTTGTTACAACTATCTGGAATTGGTGCGGCTGACGACCTATCTGCGGCCGGAGTTGAGCTATTTCATGAACTCAAAGGGGTAGGCGAAAACCTGCAGGATCATTTAGAGGTTTACTTTCAATACCATTGCAAAAAGCCCATCAGCTTGAATAGTAAATTAAGCCTGTTCCAAATGGGGCTCATTGGAACACGCTGGTTTTTCCTACGGTCCGGTCTGGGGGCCACAAATCACTTCGAAGCCTGTGCTTTTATCCGCTCAAAGAAAGGCCAGAAATGGCCCGATATTCAGTATCATTTCTTACCCGCTGCGATGCGATACGATGGTAACGCGGCGATAAAAGGCCACGGCTTCCAGGTTCATGTTGGCCCGAACAAGCCTAAAAGTAGAGGGAAGGTTTGCATCAAGAACAACAAGCCTGGTGATGACCCAGAGATCACCTTTAACTATTTAAAAGAAGCGCAAGATGTCGAAGATTGGCGTCAGTGCATTCGACTGACTAGAGAAATAATTGGTCAAGCCGCCTTTGATGATTATCGCGGCAACGAAATTCAACCGGGCATTGAGACAACATCCGATGAAGCCATTGATCATTGGGTAAAACAAAATGTCGAGAGCGCCTACCACCCTTCATGCACGTGTAAGATGGGCGCCGATGATGATGTCACGGCGGTGGTTGATAGCCAGCTCAGAGTCAGAGGCTTAGAAAATCTTCGAGTTGTTGATTCTTCCATCTTCCCCACTATTCCTAACGGAAATTTAAACGCACCTACGATGATGGTGGCTGAAAAAGCTGCGGATATAATTTTAGGGAATAAGCCACTGGCTGCATCAAATCACGAATACTGGCTCGACCCAGAGTGGGAGTCGAGACAGAGGCCACAAAGCCCAGATAGAAGCCTTGAGCACATCGAAACCAGAGCACGTGGTAATATAACTGGCGAACAATAATAGCGCTGGACCAACAAATCCAACAGAAATGGTGAACTGATGATCAATGACATTTCAACTCCCAAAATTGAGGGAATCGGGCAAATCGCAATTGCAGTTTCAGACATTGATGTCGCCAGAGAATTCTACAAAGACATTCTCGAACTGGAACACCTTTTTGATGCCCCACCTGGCTTAGCATTCTTTCAATGTGGTGCAGTAAGATTAATGCTCACCATTCAAAACGGCGACATTAATGACCATCGAACATCGGTGATTTATTACCAATCCACTGACATTGAGGGCATGGCTATAAAGCTAAAGGCTCACGGTATTGTTTTTGAACAAGAGCCACAACTTGTTGCCAAAATGCCTGACCACGATTTGTGGATGGGTTTTATCCGAGACCCCGATCAGAACCTAATCGGGATCATGGCCGAGCTTCCTCCAAACGAATAAAGACCTATTGGATTATTTTGATTTGTTGCCCTGGAATGGGCTCACCAGTCGGGTACATATTGTTGATTAAACGAAGTTGCGCTTCTGCATAGCTGCTTAGGCTAGATTTAGCCGCAAGCTTTGCAAAAGTGTCACCCCGCTTCACAGTAACCAACTTTATATTACTGCCCGATGCCAATTCTTGTTCATTGCGTTTTAGTCTGCGCACGCTGGTGACCGTATCGAAGAAGCTTTGATTCGGAAGCTGGGTTTTTCCTTGCCCGAGCATTACGAAAGCCTGACCATTGCGGTGAATAGCACTGACTCGAACATTCTGTTTTTGACCAGTACGCTTATCACTTAATGTAGCCACGCCCGCATAGGCCTCGCCTTCGGTAGTGGATATCTGTCGTCCTTCACGAAAGCCTTGAAAATTACTCGCTAAGTATTGGCTAGGAGCCACGCCATTAGTCGCTGAGGCCATCTGCATGCGAATTATTTGTGCGCCATCAGACGATACTCCGATAAGTGCCGTAGGTTGATTTACCACGCGCCAGCCCTGTGGAAACTCCATATATAAATCCAAGGCCTTATGATAAAACTTATTATTGCGGGTAATGCCTTGGCCTTCGCTCTCACCAAAACTCATGCCATTGGTTAACCTTAAAAATCGACCATCATCTGCTACCGGCTGACTAGCATCTCTGAACTTTTCTGCTGCTAGAATAACTTCTTGTAACCGTTGATCATTGCGTGGGTGGCTAGCGAATACACCATGATATGCCTGTGGCTCTTTTCCTTCGCTACGCGCTTTTTCAGCATTGAAGAGCTCTTGGTTTTTCAGTATGCCAATAACTCCAATCATATCTTCCGGATCATAATTGTTTTTCGCAATATATTCGGCTCCTAAGCGATCAGACTCCAGCTCTTGTGTACGTCCATAACCTTTTAAAAGTGCACCTCCCAGCATCTGCGACATTTGTGCCAACTGGCTATTGCCGGTGCCAATTGCAACCGCTGCGCTCGCGATGCCAGCGACTTGTTGTTGCGCTGCTCGTTGCGCGCCGTGTCGGCCTGTCACATGGCCTATTTCGTGGCCAATAACACCTGCAAGATGAGCCTCTCGGTTCATATATGACATGATTCCACGCGTCACGTATACGTAGCCTCCCGGTAAAGCAAACGCGTTTACTTGTGGGCTATCTAATAACGTGAAGGTGAATTTTAAATCAGGCCGATGGCTTTTAGCTGCAAGGCGCTGGCCAATATCATCTACATATTCTTGTAGCTCAGGATCTTCATAGATCTGATACTGTTTTAGAATTTCTTGGTGGTACTTAGCACCAGCGGAGACTTCCCAGTTTTCAGAGAGTGCGAGCTCGCGTTTTCCAGTAACTGGATTCGTCGCACAGGCTTGCGCAAATAAGACCACAAAGATCAGTATTCCAAGACGAGATATTAACGAACGAAATTTTAGCTTGGCGCTCATGACAAAGTTCCTTAGTAAGGTGTTTATTGATACAAGACATATGTCGTCTACTGTTCAACGACTCAGCCTTAAGATTAGCACATTCTCTATTAATGACTAACGAAAGGGCATTAACAACATATCTTCAAGCCGTTCTTCTTTGCCGTTGCTCTCATCGATACCAATTTTCATTGCAGTATGTCCAGCAACAGGTTGGTCAGTGTAAGTCTGGAAAATTTTGTCCCACCACACTAAGAAAAAACCGTAGTTAGTATTTTGTTCTTTGATCAACGTAGAATGATGAACTCGGTGCATATCAGGTGTCGCAATAAACCATCGAAGTATTTTATCCACAGACATTGGGAGGCGAAGGTTACTGTGGTTAAATGCCGGCCCAACAAATAATAGCAGCTCAAAAATCAGCACCGCCGCTAATGGCGCGCCGATGATCACAATTACGATCCCTTTGTAAACCAGAGACAAAAGCAGCTCTATGGGGTGGAAACGAATTGCGGTAGTAGCATCCATGTCATGATCAGCATGATGCACTTTATGCAGTCGCCACAACACTGGAATTTTGTGCGTCAGTACATGCTGCCAATACACCGCCATGTCCAAAAGTAGGATGCATACAATGATTGTGAAGGCAGAGTTCAGTTCAATGCTGGTTAAATTTATCAGCCCTAAGGAATGTAATTGAGACCACTGCGTAATGAGCACCAAACTAAACGGAACAATGAACCGCATAATCAAGGTATTCGTAAAAAACAGCAGTACATTGTTGGCAATGCGGCGATGGCCGGAAATTTTTAAGTCTCGTCGAGGCAGCAAAGCTTGCAGCAGTAAAAAAATTACGAATGCAAGAAGCGGTATAACCGTGGTTAAATTTCCAAAAGAGTTGACGCTCACAAAACTATTTTAAGATGCGCTTTCCTTCGATCCATTGAATAATAGGCTTCCATTCTTGCATGTCTTTATCTACCTCGTTATAGGGCATCTCAAAAATACCAACGCCAGTATCGGCGGCCTTAATATAATTTTGGGAATTTCTTAATACCCCGACAAAAGGCACATCCATTGCTTTAAGAAAATTCAATAACGCTTTATAGGAGTGATAATTTTTTTGAGCTCGGTTAGCGACGACACCAATAATGGCATGAGCATTGTTTGCTCTGACGCGGGTCACCATATCCGCAACAAAAGCTGCCGCCACGCGCATATCGATAGCTGAAGGCAATACTGGAATAATAACAACATCGACTAACTTGATGAGCTTTGCCACCTTGGCACTATCAGTACGAGCAGGAGCATCATAAATGACTCTCTCCGTGCCCTCATTGGGATAAATTTTTCCCCTCAATCCATTGAAACCCTGAATATGATTTTCGCTGTCTGGGCGTACGCGCAACCAATCCATACTCGATTGTTGTGGGTCCAGATCTACCAACGCAGTAGAGGTATCCCAAACCGAATAATAGGTCGCAAGATTGGTAGCGATAGTTGTCTTACCGCAGCCTCCCTTCGGGTTTACGACTAAAATCGAACGCATGATGTCATCCTCATTAATGGAACTTATTATAATTGTCGCTAGACTAGCGAGTCAGCATACTATTTTTTGATTTTAATGCCAATCATGCTGGATAATTTGAGAATACAGTTATCTCACAAAATAGCGACAACCGAGCCCACCAAATTGGTTAATATTACTAAAAACATCACCAAAAACTTATGAAGCACAACATACTGATCGTTGAAGACGAAAAAGAGATAGCGGACACTCTTAGCTATGCCTTGAACTCAGCTGGCATGCAATCGGCTTGGGTAAGTACTGGCTCGGAGGCAACAATCTCCTTGGAACGAGATAGCTTCAATCTTTGTGTTTTGGATGTCGGACTGCCTGATTGCCATGGTTTTGATTTACTTAAAGAGATCCGGTTATCAGATAAAGATTACGCCACCATCCCCGTGCTGTTTCTCACCGCACGGAGTGAAGAGATTGACAGAATACTTGGCCTGGAATTAGGCGCCGACGACTATGTCTGTAAACCTTTTAGCCCCCGAGAAGTGGTCGCTAGAATAAAAACTATTTTACAACGCAGCGAGTCAGTTCCAAGAAACCACCAAACCGAAAAAGAACCCGCGGCACTAGACAGCCAGTTTAATCACGTACCAGAGCAACGATTAATCTATTTAGATAACGCTTCGCTCGATTTAACTCGCGCAGAATACACCTTATTAGCGACGTTCTTGGAACGCCCGAACAGGGTCTTCACCAGGCGCCAACTGATTGAGATCATTTGGTCCAACAATCACCCTTCCGATGATCGCGCGATTGATACCCACATCAAGACCTTACGCTCGAAGTTGAAATCATCTAATCCTCACAGAGACTACATCGTGACACACCGCGGATTCGGTTACAGTCTTGAACTATAGAGGCAGCCTTGAGCTCTCAATACATCTTCGAACTTCGAAATTACCAAACGACCAATCAATCCGAAACCATCCAATTGAACGTAATTAGCCAAGCATGAAACTAAGCTACAGCCTCCGCGCCTTTGGCATCTATTTTATTATCCTAGGGAGTCTGATCTGGTTCACCTTAGACAATGCCATTGAACGATTGAATGACAGCATGCGCCAATCAGCTGAAAGTGTTCTTGTAGATACCGCGAATATTCTGGCGAGCGTCATTGAGAATGAGTTAGACCCAACGTTATCAACCCAACCAAACACCGCCGCACTCAGCCAAGTGTTTGTCGATGTGAAAAAACGGCAGCTGAGTGCACAAATTTACCAAATCAACAAAGCATCAATTGATACCGAAGTCTACGTTACGGATGCGGCTGGAGTCGTCATCTATGATTCCAGCGGTCTTCACTTAGGAGAAGACTATTCAAATTGGCGTGATGTGAACTTAACACTCGCCGGCGAGTACGGCGCCAGGACCTCTTTTATTGATCAAGCGTACACCGAGCCAGATGATCCAAAAGCCATGGTCATTGCCGCACCCATTACTCTAGCGAAGAATATCATTGGTTCGGTCAGCGTGATGAAACCGATTAATAGTTTAGAGGGCCATTTGATTGCAGAGAGTAAACAGCTACAACGTTACGCGTTTGCATTGCTACTGCTCGCGCTGATTATCGGTTATCTCTTGTCACTGTGGTTCACGCATTCGATCAATCGAATTGCACTTTACGCGAACGACATGGCCGAGGGAAAAAGTGTGACCCCTCCTCTCCTACAAGACTCGAGACTGAATGATCTTACACATTCAATATCCAACATGCGCTCTCAGCTTGACGGAAAAGAATACGTCGAAGACTATATTCACAGCCTCACCCATGAATTAAAGACCCCCATCACCAGCATAAGAGGGGCCGTCGAATTAATGAACGAGGATATGCCTCGAGAAGACCGGCAACTGTTTCTTAACAATATCGACACATCCAATCAAAGGATGGCTAGACTGGTTGAGAGAATGTTGTCACTCGCACAGCTTGAGAGCCTCAATAAGTTAGTCTCTTCCAGCGAGTTTGACTTGCTTCCAACGGTGCATCGATTGATTCAGGAACGCAAACATTTGATCGAGAACAAAAACGTCAAGATATCAGTAAAACCTTTGACGTCATTTGACTGCGTTGGCGATAAAGTTCTAATCGGCCAAGCCTTTGCGAACCTATTGGATAACGCCATTAATTTTTCTAGCGGTAATAGCGAAATCACTGTCGAATTAATGAGCAATGATTCTGCTCCAAAACCAGAGTACTCAATTTCAATCCACAATCATGGCGAGTCGATTCCCGACTACGCATTGGCCAAGATGTATGACCGCTTTTTCTCGTTACCTAGCCCACACGCGAACCAACAGAACAGTAAGAGTACTGGCCTAGGGCTCAGCTTTGTCCGCGAAATAATGAAACTTCACAATGGTAGTGTATCGGTTATGAATGTTGATCAAGGCGTCTTTGCGGCCCTATCCTGGCCAATCGGCCAAACTCAAGACTGACCCATTCAAACAAAGCCAATTTGGCTGAATAATACTTCGCCAAAATACTCAAGGATTTGATATTCTCGGGGTCTCGTTCAACCCTTTCCTATAATCTCCGAAGCGGTTTACTCTTATCTTAAGAGAGTAACCCATCTTGATGGAACCAAACTCTAACACTACCCCGTGAATTCAGCAGATAGTCAAACAATAGATAGGATTGGGTTATCGCTTTTTGTGATTTTGACTGGTTCTTTTTTGGCGCCGTTGTTAATGCATTCATCTACTTTAGCGATACCCGCCATCGCCGCTGAACTCAGGTTAGATGCCGAAGCCTTAAGTTGGTTCACCTTAATCAACGTGCTCGGAAACGCCTGTCTTATTTTGCCAGCAGGAAAACTCGCCGATATTTATGGCCGGCGACGCCTGTTCAGTTTTGGAGTACTCATTTCAGGTTGCTCATGCATTCTCGGCGGCTTAGCCGTTAATGCAGAACTTCTCTTAGCTGGACGTTTGTTGCAGGGTATTGGCGGCGCCTTCATATTTGGTAGTTCAATGGCACTGGTAAGTGGCATTCCGCCCGAAGAGCAAAAAGCCCGTGTCATGGGTATATACATTGCCATCTGTTATATGGGCATTGTGGCTGGCCCTGTTTTTGGCGGATTCATCTTAAAATATTTTGATTGGCGTTGGGTATTTCATATTCCCGGCATCATTTTGCTAGTGACAGCACTCGTAGGTTTTTTTGCGCTACGCTGGGAACGCTATGGCGACCGAAATACTCGACTCCGATTTTTAGACACATCATTGTATATGGCAAGCCTGATTTTAATTGCTATTGCCGTTTTTAGAACCGCAGAACTCAGTGGTCAGCTACTCATGCTGACCGGTATTCTAATGTTTGGCGGGTTTTGTTGGTTTCAATCAAAGCGTCGCGACCCGCTATTACAAGTCACGCTATTTCGCGATAACTCGGTATTCGCAACCCTAGGGATCACCCACTTACTCAGCTACTCTGGTCTACTTGCCCTACCCTTTGCGGCAACTCTATACCTGCAGTACTTAAAAGCAATCGACCCACAAACCACGGGGTTGATATTATTGGTGCAAGCTTTGTTCACCGCCATGATTGCACCCGCTGGCGGTTGGCTTATTGAACGGGTAAGAGTTCAAAGCATTCTTATCTTTGGCATGCTGATGCTGCTTATTGGAATGGCTATATTCGCATTTCTCGACACCCAATCACCCATCTGGAAAGTAGGCTTGGCACTAAGCTTGATCGGCGCTGCAGTTGGTTTGGTAGACACACAATTGTTACGCGTCAGCCTAGCGTCTGTTGAAGACCGCCTGTTAGGCAGTGCATCCGCGACGCTTAATGGTTTACGAACTGTGGGTGGTTTCATCGGCATCGGAATCATTTCCTACCTAATGGGCAGCACGATTGGCAAACAAGAAATTACCCCTGCCATTTACCCAGAACTAATGAATGTGCTCAATAGCTTCTTCATCATTGCCAGCATTCTTACTTTCTGTGCGCTTGCCTTACTCACAACCGCTATCGTTCTGCGTAATCGTAAGCGCGCGCAGGCTAGCACTTAGTCGCATTACGACTCACGCCTAGCAAAGGGGCACGAAGTAATGAGCGCCCCGCCGCAGGCGTAATTTTGATTCTTATTAAGTGCATTTATCGATCCTTGATAATTGTTGCATCAATTTCTACAAGTTGTTTTTCGTAGCCTAGCGTGGCAACTCCTAATAGAGTGGCTGGGGGAACGCCATTAGGGAACATGGCATTTACTGCGCTCCAAGCAATTGTAAGATTTTTTCTATCTCCCACAACATAGATAACCATTCTTTGGATATCACTTGTATCGAAACTATGAGTTTTTAACAACAGCTCCAAATTTGTTAAGCATTGATTCGTTTGCTTATACGGGTCATTCTCGCCAACAACATTCCCTGATGCATCGTGTGGCACTTGTCCGGAAATATAAAGTTGGTTCTTGATTCTTTTGGCATAGATATAACCTGCCGTACTCGGCAACCCTGCCTTTTTCTCAATCTCGTTCATACATTG
>CAJQNY010000179.1 GCA_905479805.1 uncultured Arenicella sp. | reverse complement strand
TTTTTTACATGCAGTGCATTGAAAGTAGCTTACGCTGCAACAATACACACATGCTTACGGTTCTTTGGGCCTTTCGTCTCAAATTTGACTACGCCAGTTTCCAAGGCGAATAGAGTATAGTCTCTACCCATACCGACGTTATCACCAGGATGAAAAGTACTGCCACGTTGCCGAATCAAGATACTACCTGCATTCACCAACTGACCTGCATAACGCTTAACGCCTAAACGTTTCGAATTAGAATCGCGACCGTTCCTTGAACTACCGCCTGCTTTTTTATGTGCCATTTTTAATCTCCGCTGCTCAAGGCAGTTTCTGAATTATCGCTCTAAGCTTCGCTTAGCTCGCCAAAAATTCTTTTGCTTGTTTAACCCACTCGTCACGATCAATTCGACCTTTGAAGTTTAACTCTCCGTCGATTCGCTCAATGTCGTCTGCCGTAAAATCAGCAATCTGTTGGAATGTAGTAATGCCCAAAGCATTTAACTTACCAACAATGACAGGTCCGACACCCGAGATCTTACTAAGGTCGTCGCCCTCTGTCGTGGCTGCCTTCTTAGCCTCAGCTTTAGGGGCCTCTTTTTTAACCGCTTCCGCTTTTGGAGCATCAGCTTTTGGAGCATCAGCTTTCTTAGCCGCTGCTTTCTTTGGCTTCGCAGAAGCTTTACCACCAATTGAAATAATTTCCAATTCCGTAAAGTTTTGTCTATGACCCGTACGAGTACGTGAATTTTGACGTCTGCGGAATTTGACGATGCGTAGTTTCTTTCCACGACCATTACTTAATACTTTTGCTTCGACAGCTGAATCAAGAGTCGGAGTCCCGACTTGAACATTCTCACCATCATTGATCATTAAAACATGGTCTAGAGTGACATTATCACCAACCTCAGCCTTCAATGATTCTACTTTTAATTTATCGCCTACTGCGACGCGGTATTGTTTACCGCCGGTTTTAACTACCGCATACATATATGTAACTCCGGAACTCTACTCGAGTTCATTTATACGTTCTGAAGGGGTTAACTATTAGTCGAACAGCCAATCTTTCTTCCTACATGATGGACCCAGCGAACAGGGGGCGAATTCTATGACCTAGCACGTGCAAGGTCAACCAAATATCGAACAAAAATCAGCAAATCAGCAACATAATAATTCCCACAAATCTGCGGAAATTGAAATCAAATCAATGAGCTTGAGTTATAATCACACAATATGACTATCAGTAGCACACAAATCAGTGACGTAAGTTCACAAGCGGTTGAAATTAAATCAATAATTGAACTGGTTGAGAAGGAGATGTCAGCAGTAAATCAGTCTATTCAATCAAATTTGAATAGTGAAGTAGCTCTAATTAATCAATTAGGGGCTTATATCGTGCAGGCCGGCGGAAAGAGGCTTCGCCCTGTGGCACTGCTATTGAGTGCAAAGGCGTGTAACCCTGAAGCGATTAATAAGCAAAACCTAGATAGTAACCAGATTCTTTTAGCCGCTATCGTCGAATTCATTCACACAGCCACCCTACTACACGATGATGTTGTGGATGAATCAGATATGCGAAGGGGGCGTGAGACTGCTAATGAAGTTTTTGGTAATGCGGCTAGTGTTTTAGTAGGCGATTACCTCTATAGCCGATCATTTCAAATGATGGTTGAAGTGGGCAGTATGCGCGTCATGGAAATATTATCCAGGACAACCAACCAAATTGCCGAAGGCGAAGTCATGCAACTTATTAATTGCGGTTCGGCTGATACTACTGAACAGCAATACATGGAAACCATACAATCGAAGACAGCCATTCTGTTTGAAGCCGCTACCCAGCTTGGGGCCGTAGTAACCAAACAATCAAGCACCACTGAGTCAGCAATGGCTCAATACGGCCTGCATTTGGGCACGGCCTTTCAACTTGTAGACGATATATTAGATTACACCGCTGATGCCGCTGAAATGGGCAAGAACGTCGGAGATGACCTTGCCGAGGGCAAACCTACCTTACCCATAATTAACGCCATAGAGCGATCTGAAGGCGCGGATAAAGAGCTGCTAATAGATGCCATCTCCAATGCGAGCCGTGAGAACCTTGACTCAGTCCTCGCTATTATTGAGAAAACTGGGTCCTTGGCGTACACCGCTAGAGTGGCACGGGAGCAGGCAAAGTTAGCACAAAGCTGCTTAAATGTACTGCCTGGTTCCAAGTATAAATCGGCGTTGATGACACTCGCTGAATTTTCTATAGAAAGAACATACTAAAAATTTTGCGCTAGTTCTGCCCCTTACTAGCTTAGTCGTTTTCGTTCACGACCGGCTAGATAGTGAATACGAGATATCCCATACTGTTCACCCTGAACATATACGCTTTTTCACATCCATGTGACCGCGTTATACAGCACATCCTGTTCATATACGCTTTTTCACATCCATGTGACCGCGTTATTCAGCACATCCTGAACATATACGCTCTTTCACATCCATGTGACCGCGTTATACAGCACATCCTGTGCATAAAAAAAAGCCCGCTTATTGGCGGGCTTTTTAATTAGGATGCTTTTTCAAGCCTTAGGCTGCATCTTCTTCTTCGAAATCATCTTCGCCATCATCAAAAAGTGCGGCATGTGCTTCCAAATCGAAATCAACTAATTGAATGTAGGCCATTGGGGCATTGTCACCCGCTCGATTGCCACATTTTAAGATTCGCGTATAACCACCTGGTCGATCTTTCATACGCTCACCAATTTCATCAAACAACTTAGCAACGATATCTCTGTCTCTAAGTTTTGCAAATGCATTTCGCTTGTTAGCCACGCTAGGCTCTTTTGCAAGAGTAATTAACGGTTCTGCAAACATGCGCAGCTCTTTTGCTTTAGCTACTGTAGTTTTGATTTGTTCATGTTTGAACAATGACACCATCATATTGCGAAACATCGCTTGACGATGGCTTGAGTTCCGGTTGAACTGACGACCTGATTTTCTATGTCTCATGACTAAAGCCTTCTCTGTATATTATGTTTAGCTATCACTATCTACACGTAGTGCAGCTGGCGGCCAATTTTGTAGTTGCATTCCCAAAGACAAACCACGTTGAGCGAGTACGTCTTTGATCTCTGTAAGCGATTTCTTGCCTAAATTAGGAGTCTTCATTAACTCTACTTCTGAGCGAAGTACCAAATCACCAATATAGTAGATGCTTTCAGCTTTCAAGCAATTTGCAGAACGAACAGTAAGTTCTAACTCGTCTACTGGACGTAACAATACAGGATCTACTTCAGGCTCTTTCTCTTCAAGCGCGACTGCAGCAATTTCTTCTAAGTTCACGAATACTTGGATTTGTTGGCTTAATGCTGTCGCCGCCTTACGAATAGCATCTTCAGGATCAATTGTCCCGTTAGTTTCTATGTTCAAAGTCAACTTATCTAAGTCGGTGCGTTGCTCTACACGAGCATCGTCTACAGAGTAAGAAACCTTCAACACTGGGCTATAGGTAGCATCAAGCTGCATTAACCCAATTTCTTTATCTTCGGTATCCTTCTTGCGAGATTCAGAGACTTGATAACCGCGGCCACTTGCCACTGTCAACTCAGCGTGAAACTTTGCATCCTTAGACAAGTGAGCAATAACCAAATCTGGATTAGCTATTTCTACGTCTTGAACAGTCTGAATATCACCAGCTGTCAACACACCTTCCCCCTCAGCGCTAAGCGTAAGAGTGACTGTCTCATCGAAATCTTTTTTAATAGCGACGCCCTTTAGGTTCAAAAGAATGTCTATCACATCCTCCTGAACACCTTCGATAGAAGAGTATTCATGAAGAACACCATCAATCTTAACGTCGGTGATAGCAGCACCAGGAATGCACGACAGTAAAATCCGACGTAGTGCATTACCTAAGGTATAACCAAAGCCACGCTCAAGCGGCTCGATAACAACCTTTGAACGAACACCATCTTCAGTGTTTACATCAACGAAACGTGGCGTTAGTAGTTGTTCAATAGTTTCTGACATTATTGCAGTCTCCGATTTGTACGTGCAGTACTTTAGTGTATCTCTCGATACCAGTTTCGCCTGACTGAATTAAGCATCCAGGCAAACAATATTATTTTCTAACTCTAAGAATAATTAAACAATTACTTAGAATACAAAGCCACAACTAGTGATTCATTGATATCAGCGGATAATTCACTACGCTCTGGAGCCAATTTGAAAACGCCTTTCTTGCTGCCAGAATCAACATCTATCCAATCAGGGAAGCCGAGCTGCTCAGCTATCTCTAATGCAGCACCAATACGTAATTGCTTTTTAGCTTTCTCACGAATCTCAACTACATCTCCAGCTTTTACGTTAAAAGATGGAATGTTACATAATTGACCATTAACTTTAATGGATTTATGGCTAACGAGCTGACGAGCTTCTGCGCGTGTTACTGAGAACCCCATTCGATAAACAACATTATCTAAACGTGATTCCAAAAGCGTTAGCAGGTTTTCACCAGTCGACCCTTTCGTACGAGCCGCTTCAGCGTAGTAAGATCGGAATTTCTTTTCTAAAACGCCATACATTCTACGAAGCTTTTGTTTTTCACGCAGTTGCGTTCCATAAACAGTCGCGCGTGGTCGACGTGCTTGAGCGCTTTGACCAGGTACTTTATCAATTTTACATTTTGACTCTAAAGGGCGAGCAGGACTTTTTAAAAATAAATCAGTTCCTTCACGACGAGCCAGTTTGCAGGTTGGGCCTATATATCTTGCCATTGTCTTATATCTCTACTTTAATATTGTAAGGGTGTCGAAACAGATAAACGATCGACTTACTCTTAGTTACTCTCTAATCGAACTCTTTCATTAACAGAAAGAAGCAAACTAGAACGGGTTATACGCGACGCTTCTTAGAAGGTCGACAACCATTGTGTGGGATTGGTGTAACGTCAGTAATCTGAGTTACGTCGAAACCACAGTTATTTAAAGCTCGAACAGCTGATTCACGACCAGGGCCAGGACCCTTAACGCGAACTTCAAGGTTCTTCATACCAAATTCTTGAGCCATCTTGCCGCAACGATCTGCTGCAACCTGTGCCGCAAATGGTGTGCTCTTCCGTGAACCACGGAACCCTGATCCACCAGCAGTAGTCCAACACAGCGCGTTGCCGTGACGATCACTAATGGTAACAATTGTATTATTGAAAGAAGCTTGGATGTGCGCGATGCCATCCACGATATGCTTTTTAACTTTCTTCTTCGATTTGCTAGTAGTTTTAGCCATTATATTTACTCTTGGTTATCTTCAAACTTGCTGCCTTATTAACTCCATTCTTCTTTGACCAAAGAATTGTGGAAAGGCGGCCTCTTATGGGTAGCTGCTATTCAGTTCCCCATAAACGGTTTGCAAATTAACGTTTAATTGGTCTGCGCGGTCCCTTACGAGTCCGAGCATTAGTTTTTGTACGTTGACCACGCAAAGGCAGTCCTCGACGATGACGTATACCGCGAAAGCAACCTAGGTCCATCAATCTCTTGATGTTCATAGAAACTTCACGACGTAAATCACCTTCTACTTCAAATTTTGCAACTTCAGCCCGAAGTTTTTCAGCATCAGGTTCGCTTAACGCACTAACCTTAGTAGAACGTTCAATACCTGCGGCATCACAAATAGCTTGTGAGCGCGTCTGTCCAATGCCGTAGATCGATGTTAATGCGATCTCAACATGTTTGTGTGATGGTAGATTAATACCTGCAATACGTGCCACTCTGGTGTCTCCGGTTCAATGCTTTTCTAAGTAATTTCAACGACCTCGCTAAAGGCGCGCTAGAATACTGTTTAGGGTGTAATAAATCAACCAATTAGCAACAATTTAGCTGTAATTAATTGGATCGATTTTCAACTCGAAATTCTGCTAATACTAAGTCAAATTAGCCTTGACGTTGCTTGTGTCGTGGTTCTGAACAGATAACTCTAACTACGCCCTTACGACGTACGACCTTACAGTTACGACAAATCTTCTTTACTGATGCTCTTACTTTCATGATATTCCTCTAGAGGACACTTGTTCGCTATTAAAAAGCGTTCTTCCTCGGTATAAATATAAATATTCTAATTGTCTGATTTTTTACTTACGCTTACGTCGCCCACCGGATGCCTTTCCAGTTAGGTTAGTCTTCTTCATAAGGCTTTCGTACTGTTGCGACATAAGATGTGACTGAACCTGCCCCATTAAATCCATGATAACCACTACGATAATCAGAAGAGATGTTCCGCCAAAATAGAATGGGACGTTATAATTAACGATCAGCAATTCTGGCAACAGACAAACAAATGCCAGATAGAAGGCTCCTACTAATGTTAGCTTAGAGACCACACCATCGATATATCTTGCAGTTTGTTGACCCGGACGTATGCCTGGAACAAATGCGCCTTGCTTCTTAAGATTTTCTGCAATTTCTTTGGGATCAAAAACAAGAGCCGTATAGAAAAACGCAAAAAATAAAATCATACCGATGTAAATCACCGTATACACCAACTCACCGGGCTGCATCATCGTCGAGATGTTTCGCAAGACCCCGGCAACACCAGTCGCAGAATCACTACCAAAGAACCCGACCAAACTAGCTGGAAACAGAATGATACTGGATGCGAATATCGGCGGTATAACACCTGCCATATTCATCTTCAATGGGAAGTAGCTACTTGGCGCCTGCATCATTTGGTTACCACGCTGCTGACGCGCGTAGTTAACTGTTAAACGACGTTGTCCGCGCTCTACAAACACCACAAACGCAATTACCGCTATAGCGATTACTATGAGTAACATGATACCTAGAGCAGAAAATTCACCAGTTCTTGCTAATTCCAGTGTTCCACCAACCGCACTCGGCAAACCCGCCACGATTCCGGCAAATATGATTAGGGACATACCGTTACCAATGCCACGATCGGTAATCTGCTCACCCAACCAAACCAAGAACATGGTTCCTGCTACCAACGCCATGACGCAGGTAATCGTAAAACTAACACCCGTAATCAATGTTACTGGAGCACCATTAATATTCTGTGCTTGCACTGCGCTAGCTATTCCTAACGCTTGGAAAGTAGCTAAAACGACAGCTGCGTAACGAGTCCATTTTTGAATCTTACGCTGTCCGGATTGACCTTCGGCCTTAATCTGTTTTAGACGCGGCTCAACGGCGGTTAGCATCTGCATAATAATTGATGCAGAAATATAAGGCATAACACCCAACGCCATAACAGAAAGACGTTGCAATGCGCCGCCTGAAAACATATTCAATACATCTAATATTGACCCACGAGTCTGTTCAAACAAAGCCGCTATCGCGACCGGATCAACTCCAGGTACTGGAATATGAGTTCCGATTCGATAGACAACAAAAGCTCCGAGCACGAAACCAATTCGTTGCCACAATTCCTTAAGTTTTCCAGACCCTGCGAGGGCTGCCGCTTGTTCACGTGACATTAATTGAACCTAGTTAATATTTCTGTTGACGACAAAATTCGAGAAAGATAAAACGATAAAGGACTAATCCTCTACCTTTCCACCAGCAGCTTCAATAGCAGCTTTTGCACCTTTGGTTGCGCCAATACCGCGCAAAGTGACAGCTTTACTTAGCTCACCAGAAAGCACTACCTTTGCACGTGAGTGGCCAGCGTTCAGAAGACCTGCTGATCTCAATGAAGCTAAGTCCACCACCTCACCTTCAACCAGGTTTAATTCATGCAACCTGACCTCAGCCATAGTTTTTGACATAGCAGATCTAAAACCACGTTTTGGCAAACGGCGTTGGAGAGGCATTTGACCACCTTCAAACCCGATTTGAACCGTACCGCCTGTTCTAGATTTTTGGCCTTTATGGCCACGTCCTGCAGTTTTACCTGTTCCAGAACCAATTCCGCGGCCCACGCGCTTGCGTGCGTGCTTAGAACCTTCTGCTGGTTTAATAGTATTTAAACGCATTTTTTAAACCTCTTCCCACTTTAATAAGTAAGATACTTTATTAATCATTCCGCGGTTCTCAGGAGTATCAATTACCTCAACCGTTTGATGCATGCGACGCAAGCCAAGACCTTTCACGCAGGCCATATGCTTTTTTCCGCGTCCAAACATGCTCTTGATTAGTGTTACTTGAATTTTCTTTTCGTTAGCCATTTTTCTATACCAAATATAAGGTCAGCTTAAGCAATTATGTCTTTGACTGATTTGCCACGCTTTGCAGCTACGGATTCAGGGCTATTGACAGATCGCAACCCCTTAATTGTTGCGCGAACAACATTTACGGGATTGGTTGAACCTATACATTTAGCCAATACGTCTTTAACGCCGACTGCTTCGAAAACTGCACGCATTGTGCCACCAGCAATAATCCCGGTTCCCGCAGAAGCAGGACGCATAACAACGGTCGAACCAGCATGGGTCGCTACTACCGGATATTGGAGAGTCCCATCTACTAAATGAACTTTCTCCATATCACGACGACCGGATTCCATCGCCTTGCTTACAGCCAAGGGTACTTCTTTGGATTTTCCGCGACCGATACCGACGCTGCCGTTACCATCGCCAACAACTGTTAAAGCTGAAAAGCCAAATATTCGACCACCTTTAACAACTTTTGCGACACGACGAACGTTTATAAGTTGCTCTAAGCTCTCATCTACGGGTTCACGATCATTGCGATTATTTCTTTTTGGACCAGCCATCTCTATCTCCTAGTACCTGAGGCTACTAATTACAGCTTGAGGCCAGCTTCACGAGCGGCTTCGGCTAATGCTTTAACACGACCATGGTAACGAAATCCAGATCGATCGAATGCTACTTGTTCTACACCAGCAGCTTTTGCAAGTTCAGCTACTTTTTTACCGACTAAGGTAGCTGCTTCACAATTGCCTGTGCTCTTCAACTCTTTCTTAATTGCAGCGTCCATTGTCGAACTTGCTGCCAAAACGTTGCCGCCTGTTTCGTCAATCACTTGAGCATATATATGCTGTGAAGTCCGATGCACACTCAAACGTGTTACACCTTGACGGCTAATCTTAGCGCGGAGTTTACGAGCGCGGCGTAAACGGGCGTCTTTTTTTGATTCTTTCATAGTATTAAACCTAAATAGATTAATAGACTAACTATTAATTCTGTTATTTCTTCTTCGCTTGCTTACGCAAAACATATTCATCGGTATATCGAACGCCTTTGCCTTTATACGGCTCTGGCTTACGATAAGCGCGTATATCAGCAGCTACTTGACCAACTTGCTGTTTATCGATTCCGCTTACAACAATTTCAGTATTGCTTGGAGTTTCGACCTTAACGCCTTCGGGCACTTCATGAACGACAGGGTGCGAAAAGCCCAACGTCAAATTCAATTTTTGACCTTGTGCCTGCGCTCGGTAACCAACACCGATAATAGTCAGTTTCTTTTCGAAGCCATCAGTGACGCCGGTAACCATATTGTTTATCAACGCGCGCGTTGTTCCGGCTAGAGCAACAGCATTCTTGCTGTCGTTATTAGCGGATATTTTAATCTCCGCTTCTTCTTGTGCAACACTAACTAACTCGTGAGCACTCCACTGCAGCTCTCCCTTGGAGCCTTTTACTTTAACTTGCTGACCATCAAGCGTCACTTCGACACCAGACGGTAAGCTAATTGGGGCATTTGCTATTCTAGACATTATTTTTCTCTATTAATGCAGCATTCAAATTAATTTGAACGCTTACTTAAGTAGTTAATTAATTCAGTAATCCGAATTAACTGACGTTGCAAAGAACCTCACCACCAACCCCTGCTGTTCTAGCAGCACGGTCTGTCATGATTCCTTTACTTGTTGAAATAATTGCGATCCCTAGACCACCATTTACTTTTGGAAGTTCATCGGCGTTCTTATACACACGCAAACCCGGCTTGCTAACACGATTGAGCTCTTCGATTACGGGAGAACCCTCATAATACTTAAGCTTAATAGTTAAGGAAGGTTTGCCATCTTCTTCAGAAGCTTCATATCCTTCGATATAACCTTCGTCTTGTAAAACCTTTGCAATTGCTGACTTAATCTTTGAACCAGGCATGGTCAAAGCAATTTTTTCAGCATGGTGCGCGTTGCGGATTCGCGTTAGTAGATCCGCTATTGGGTCTGTCATCATGGTGCTGTACCGTTTCTAATATTTGTTTATCAAAATGTTGTTAACTTTGTTGATAGAGGGAAGCCCTATTACCAACTTGCTTTAACAACACCAGGCGCTTGGCCTTTAAGAATAGTTTCACGTAGTTTATTACGACTAAGGCCAAATTTACGGTAGTAACCGTGTGGACGCCCAGTAAGAGCACAGCGGTTACGCTGCCGACTCTTGCCTGAATCTCTTGGCATTTTTTGCAATGCGATCATTGCATCCCACTTCTCGTCATACTCAGCTTCTTGGTTGCTAACGATTGCCTTTAATTCAAGTCTTCGTTTATGTAAACGATTATTGAGTTTAGTGCGCTTCGCTTCGCGAGCTATCATTGATTTCTTAGCCATTGCTTATCTCTCGATCTACTCTTCGTTTTAAAGAGGGTTATTTAGTACGTAAAGGAAAATTGAAACCACGTAACAAGGCTTCGGCTTCTTCATTACTTTTTGCGCTGGTAGTAATGGTCACATCCATACCTCTTAGCGCATCAATCTTATCGTATTCAATCTCTGGGAATACGATTTGCTCTTTAAGTCCAAAAGTATAGTTTCCACGACCATCAAACGACTTTGCATTCAATCCGCGGAAATCGCGAATTCGAGGAATAGCGATAGAGATCAACCGGTCCAAAAACTCATACATACGCTCACGACGTAAATTCACTTTTGCACCAATCGGCCAACCGTCACGAATCTTGAATCCAGCGACAGATTTTCGCGCTAACGTAACAACTACTTTTTGACCAACAATTGCTTCCAAGTCATTAACAGCATTCTCAATAATTTTTTTATTGCCGACTGCTTCACCAAGCCCCATATTGACGCTGATCTTCGTAATACGAGGAATCTCCATCGAGCTCTTGTAGTTGAATTGTTCTTGCAATTGTGGAACTACGTTCTTCACGTAATGTTCTTGCATCCTAGTCATTGTTCTTTACCTTAAAATTAAATATTTTGTATACTTTTTGCTAACTATCATCAAGCGTCTGGAGTCTTCAACCAATGCCGTTAGGCATTTTTAAAAGGAGCCTTCAGCCAATACTGTTAGTTATCTTGAGCCTTCAGCCAACGCCGTTTAATAAAAGTAGCCTTTAGCGTATCGCCGTTAGGCGTCTATTTTTGTTCCATCAGATTTAAAAATCCGATGCTTTTCTTTACCAGAGCCTTCTATGCCAATCCTGTCCGCCTTATTACTCGTCGGGTTCAGGATAGCCACATTCGAAAGCTGGATAGGAGCCTCCTTTTGCAAAATCCCACCGGTAACGCCAGCAGTTGGATTCGGCTTAGTATGTTTTTTAACGAGGTTAATATCATTCACCAGTGCACGACCATCGCTAAGAATTTGGAGAATAGCCCCAGTCTTACCTTTGTCGCGTCCTGAAATTACGATTACCTGATCGCCTTTTTTAATTTTGTTCATTCTGGATTACCAATTAGTCTTAATCCGTTCCCTAGAGCACTTCAGGTGCTAAAGAAATGATTTTCATGAAGTTATCACCGCGTAATTCACGTGTGACCGGGCCAAAGATACGTGTACCTAATGGCTGACGTGTCGCATTCAGAATCACGGCCGCATTTTTGTCAAAGCGAATCACAGAACCATCCGGGCGACGAACACCCTTGCGAGTACGTACAATTACTGCATCATAAACCGCGCCCTTCTTTACTCTTGAGTTAGGGAGTGCTTCTTTGATACTTACTTTAATCACGTCACCAATACCGGCATAACGACGCTTTGAACCACCCAATACTTTGATACACATAACCTTACGTGCACCGCTGTTATCAGCTACTTCTAAGATACTTTGCATTTGAATCATGGTTTTACTCCAATCCTGCTATCTGCTCTAAATAGGTTTTTAGTTAGTCTTACTAGTGGTCTTGAAAAAGGATCTAAACGACAACCGCTTTTCCAATAACCTTAACTAAACGCCATGATTTATTTTTTGATAAAGGTCGACACTCCTCGATTAGGACAGTATCACCTTCACCACACTCGTTAGTTTCGTCATGCGCCAAAAATTTGGTCGATTTACGAATATATTTTCCGTACAAAGGGTGCTTAACTTTGCGCTCAACCATTACTGAAATGGTTTTTTCCGCTTTGTTACTGACCACTTTACCTTCTACGGTACGTGCATTAATTGTCTCAGACATAACAGTATTCTCTGTGTGCTATATATTTTTCTAATAAATCAGTGTTAACAAGATTCTGTTTACGCTGACTTAGCAGTTTCGTTTAGGATTGTCTTAATTCGAGCGACATCTCGGCGGATAGATTTAAACCGCGCAGTATTGCTCAATTGACCTGTTCCTCGTTGCATACGCAAGTTAAATTCTTCCTTACGTAATGCAACCAATTCATCTTTTAACTCTGTCGCTGATTTAGCGCGAAGCTCGGTTGCTCTTGATTCAGTAGCCATTTCTAGTCTCTTTACAGTTACGAAGTTGTAAACGGATAAACCGATTAACCAACTTGACGCTTAACAAATTTACACTTAAAAGGAAGTTTTGCCGCTGCTAATGTGAACGCTTCGCGCGCTAGCTCTTCGCTAACACCTTGAAGTTCATAAAGCATTTGACCTGGCTTTACTTCCATAACCCAAAATTCTGGATTACCTTTACCTTTCCCCATTCGAGTCTCGAGAGGCTTCTTAGAAACAGGCTTGTCTGGAAAAACTCGAATCCAAACTCGACCACCACGTTTAATGTGACGGGTGATAGTACGACGTGCGGCTTCAATCTGTCGCGATGTCATACGCCCACGAGTAGTGGACTGAAGTCCGTATTCTCCGAAACTCACCTTGTTACCGGTGTGAGCTAATCCGCGATTACGCCCTTTGTGCGCTTTGCGGAATTTGGTACGCTTTGGTAATAACATTCTTTCTTAACCTTTTTTAGCTTAAAGCAATTGCCTATTGAGCAAATGCGTCTTAGTTCGCAGCCGGAGCTTCTTCAACTACGGGACTGTTAACAGGTTGAAAAATTTCACCCTTGAAGATCCAAACCTTAACGCCAATAATGCCGTAAGTGGTCAGTGCTTCACTGGTTGCATAATCGATATCAGCACGTAAAGTGTGAAGCGGCACGCGACCTTCTCGGTACCACTCTGATCGAGCAATCTCAGAGCCATTCAAACGACCTGAAATCATAATCTTAACGCCCTGCGCTCCAGCTCTCATTGCTGATTGAACTGATCTCTTCATTGCGCGACGAAACATAACCCGCTTCTCTAGTTGCTGGCATATCCCATCTGCGACTAACTGTGAATCAACTTCTGGTTTGCGAATTTCTTCAACCGAAACTTGAGTAGGCAGACCCGTCATCGTCGCGATAGCTTTACGCATACGGTCGATATCTTCGCCCTTCTTACCAATCACGATACCTGGACGAGCCGTATGAATAATTACGTTAATATTTTGCGCTGGGCGCTCAATCGTAATTTCACTTACTGCTGCATTCTTCAATTTAGTCTCTAAAAAGTCACGGACCTTTAGATCTTGAATTAAATACTTAGCGTATTCAGTTTTATCCGCATACCATTTTGCATTGAAATCTTTAACAATGCCTAAACGCATACCATTTGGATGTACTTTTTGACCCATTACTGGCCTCCCGATAATTCAGCAGTAGTATCACCAACTGCAACAGTGATATGACTTGAACGCTTTAAAATAGCAGCTCCGCGACCTTTGGCTCGTGGGCGCATACGCTTCATAGTTGGACCTTCATCTACGAAACATTTCGAAACGATTAACTCATCGATATCGGCACTCTCATTATGTTCGGCATTTGCGATTGCCGACTCAAGTGTTTTAAGAACCAAGCCCGCGGCCTTAGTCTCACCGAATGACAAAATCTCAAGCGCACGCGCTACAGATTTGCCACGAATTTGATCTACAGCTAGACGCGCTTTTTGTGGCGAAATCCTAACGTTTTTTGCAGTAGCTTTTACTAACATTTAATAAACCTCTTTAGTCTCTTAATTCGAGATCAATTGCATTGATGCGCCTAACGGCCCTTCTTATCAGCAATATGGCCTTTAAAAGTCCTAGTCGGAGAAAACTCCCCAAGCTTGTGACCAACCATATTTTCTGAGATCAACACGGGTATGTGCTGACGACCGTTATGTACTGCAATAGTTAAACCTACAAACTCAGGCATAATCATGCTGCGACGAGACCAAGTCTTGATCGGCTTACGGTCATTAGCTGCCGCAGCCTTCTCTACTTTTGTCCATAGGTGGTGATCTACGAATGGACCCTTTTTAATTGAACGTGCCATATCTATTTACCTTACCTACAACCTATTTCTTACGACGACGAATAATCATCGAATCGCTACGTTTATTACGACGAGTACGAAAACCTTTCGTCGGCACACCTGTTGGTGAAACTGGATGACGTCCACCTGAAGTACGACCTTCACCACCACCGTGCGGGTGATCTACTGGGTTCATCGCTACACCACGAACAGTTGGGCGGATACCGCGCCAGCGCTTAGCTCCAGCTTTACCTAGCTTACGCAATGAATGTTCTGAGTTACCAACTTCACCAATAGTGGCGCGGCACTCTAACAACACTTTACGCATTTCGCCAGAACGTAGACGTACCTGAGCATATTTCCCTTCACGTCCAACGAATTGAACTGAAGTTCCGGCGGAACGTGCTAGCTGTCCACCTTTCTCAGGCTTAAGCTCTAAATTATGAAGCACCGAACCAACAGGTATGTTGCGAAGCGGCAATGTGTTGCCTACTGCAATCGGAGCCTCGATACCAGAGATCACACTATCACCAGCTTTCAAGCCTTTAGGAGCAAGGATGTACCTACGCTCGCCGTCTGCATAGCAGAGCAGTGCCAAATGTGCGCTTCGATTTGGGTCATACTCCAAACGCTCAACCTTTGCAGGGATAGCGTCCTTATTACGACGAAAATCAACAACACGATATTTACGCTTGTGACCACCACCTCGGTGACGGACAGTGATGCGGCCTACATTATTACGTCCATTCGTCGCACGCTTTGACTCAAGTAGTGGCTTATAACCATCACCTTTATGCAAATCATGATTTACAACACGAACCGTGCCGCGACGTCCTGGAGAGGTAGGTTTTAACTTTACCAATGCCATTTTTGATTACCTAAATAAAATTCTTTAAATTATTTCTAAACGAAAACCGATTAAGCCTGAAATTCGGCAAAATCAATATCACTGCCTTCTTTCAATCGAATATAGGCCTTCTTACGATTATTACGCTTACCTAAAGATTGGCCGAAACGCTTAGTTTTACCTTTAACGTTTAAAATTTTCACCGACTCAACCTCGACATCGAATGCTAATTCGATTGCTGCCTTCACATCATGACGATTAGCACTAGTGTTCACTTGAAAAACCACTTGATCGTGATTCTCAGCAGCCAAAGTACTTTTCTCAGTCACTACCGGCCCTACCAATACTTGATACAACTGGTCTTGCGTTAATTTAGATGCACTCATGATAACTTCTCCTCAATCTGCTTGACGGCCGCAGACGTCATCACAATTTTGTCGAAACCAATCAAGCTCAAAGGATTAATTTCTTCCGCTTCGAGAATGCCAACATGATAAAGATTACGTGATGCCAACGCCAAGTTCTCGTCGAACTCATGCGTCACCACCAATACATCTTCAAGCTTCATATCGCTCATCTTTGCGACTAACTGTTTAGTTTTTGGCTCTTTAACAGAAAACTCATCAGAAACGATCAAACGCTCCTGGCGAACCAACTCAGACAAGATCGAACGCATAGCGATTCGATAGGCCTTGCGATTCATCTTTTGCGAGAAGTCTTGATTGGTCGCTGGGAATGTTTTACCACCACTGCGCCAGATCGGACTTCTAGAAGTACCCGCACGAGCACGACCCGTACCTTTTTGACGCCAAGGCTTCGCCCCACCACCAGAAACCGCAGAACGATTCTTTTGTGCTCTTGTACCCTGGCGCGCTCCTGCTTGGTATGCAACCACAGCTTGATGAATCAGGGCTTCGTTATAGTCAGCAGCGAAAACGTCATCAGAGACTTTCAGCGCCGAACCGTTATGTACATTAAGTTCCATGATCAGGACCTCTAACTCTTAGCTTTAACAGACGGCTTAATTACAACACTGCCGCCCTTTGATCCAGGTACAGAGCCCTTGACCAAGATTACGTTTCGATCTGCGTCTACGCGAACCACTTCTAAGCCTTGCTGAGTACGTTTACGAGCACCCATATGGCCGCCCATTTTCTTACCCTTGAAAACTTTTCCAGGATCTTGACATTGTCCAGTAGAACCCAGCGACCGATGAGAGATCGAGACACCGTGAGTAGCACGTAAGCCCTTAAAGCCCCAGCGCTTGATACCACCAGCGAAGCCTTTACCGATCGTAGTGCCTTGAACATCTACTTTCTGCCCTGCTTCAAAAAGATCAACTTTAACTTCAGAGCCAACTTCTAACTCTGCAGCCTCTGCGGATACTCTAAATTCAGCAAGACGTGTTCCTGGCGCAACATTCGCTTTCGCATAATGACCAGCCAAAGCCTTTGGAACTCGGTTCGCTTTACGCTCACCAGTAGCTACTTGCACTGCTTCGTAGCCATCAGTTTCAACAGTCTTTACTTGTGTGACGCGGTTTGGAGAAACCTCCACCACAGTAACGGGAACCGAACGACCATCCTCTTGAAAGATGCGCGTCATGCCCATTTTTTGTCCAATTAATCCAAGTGACATTTTGTTATCAACTCTTATAGTTTGTTGGGTTATAAATAGTTATCTCTAAATACTTAGAAACAATTACTAGTTAACCTTGATTTCGACGTCTACGCCCGCTGCTAAATCAAGACGCATCAAAGCATCTACAGTTTTATCAGTGGGTTCAACAATATCGACGATGCGCTTATGAGTTCGTATTTCGAACTGATCACGAGCTGTTTTATTCACGTGAGGCGAACTCAAAAGCGTCATACGCTCAATTCGAGTTGGCAACGGAATCGGTCCACAAACCAGCGCACCCGTGCGCTTAGCTGTTTCGACGATTTCTTGGGCAGAACGATCTATCATGCGATGATCGAATGCTTTCAACCGGATGCGAATTTTTTGACTTTCGACGCTCATAGTTAACCTATTAACCTTAAAAAATACTTATTTTATAAATCTATTCAAATACGTTAGAACGTATAGATTTTGTTTTGAATCAAGACGTTATCAAACTCGGAAGCGGAGCATACTACAGTGCGCCAGCATTTCAAGCTTGATAACAATAAAGATTCAGACCAAAATATATCGCTCTAGTCGTTGATTTTGGCTACTACGCCAGCACCAAC